>JABGPV010000140.1 GCA_018644785.1 Deltaproteobacteria bacterium
CCACCCTGATTGACGAGTCCGGCAATGCGGTATTCACCCTGGGTCCCGGGGAGTGTGTGTCCCCCACCATTGAGGAAGGGCTTTACACCCTAAGCTTCACCCACGACGGCACCGGCGGACCGGCCACCTTTGTCCTGGAGCCGGCATCCGGCGAAACGGAGGTTTCAGCAAACTATAGCCAAAAAGATCTAGACCAGCTCAAAAACACCAACCAATGCCCGAGATGCGACTTGCGCAGGGCGGATCTGCGCAGGGCGGATCTGAGCGAGGCGAATCTGCGCGGGGCGGATCTGCGCTGGGCGAATCTGAGCGGGGCGAATCTGAGCGGGGCGAATCTGATATATTCGAAGCTGGGCGGGGCGAACCTGAGCGGGGCGAATCTGAGCGAGGCGAATCTGAGCGGGGCGCGTCTGAGCAAGACGGATCTGAGCGAGGCGAATCTGAGCGGGGCGAATCTGACCAATGCGTTTCTGTACAAGGCGAATCTGAGCGGAGCGAATCTGTACAAGGCGAATCTGAGCGGGGCGAGGCTGTACAAGGCGAATCTGAGCGGAGCGATTCTGAGCGAGGCGAATCTGAGCGAGGCGGATCTGCTCAGGGCGAACCTGAGCGGGGCGAATCTGAGCGGGGCGAATCTGCGCGGGGCGGATCTGCGCTGGGCGAATCTGAGCGGGGCGGATCTGAGCGGGGCGGATCTGAGCGGGGTGAGGCTGATCGGAGCGAATCTGAGCGGGGCGGATCTGAGCGGGGTGATGAGTTATGATAGGTCAGTATCACGCTATGACTACATCACGGTGGATCTGCGCAGGGCAAATCTGAGCGGGGCGAATCTGAGCGAGGCGGTTCTGGACTTTGTTGATCTGAGCGAGGCGAATCTGAGCGGGGCGAATCTGACCAATGCGTTTCTGAGCGGGGCGAACCTGACCGGGGCGGTTCTGAGCGGGGCGCTGTGGGTAGACGGTAGTCGATGCGGGCAAGGGTCTGTCGGTAGGTGCGTCCCTATCCGACCAAATTAATCCATTCGATTCCGCAGTCTTGTGTCTCCTGTGCGTTATGCCCTTCTGAGGAGCATCTGCTCTTTGCCGTCCTCAGTGGATCATTTAGCGTCATAAAAGGCACGGGAGATCGATTACACTTGCACGATCCCGGTCTGGCATGCGGGCATGATCGGGAAGCACCTCTTAGAGGAGGTTGAGAAGCTCCGGCCGGGAGCAAAGCTCGTGTTTATGTCGGGATATACGGTTAATGTTATTGCACACCAGGGGGGTGACGGATAAGGGGTCCATTTTATCCAGGAACCCTTTTCAGTACAGCGCATGACCCTAAAGGCCGGTGAGGCATTGGACAAAGGTTGAAAGATGGCTAATCCTTCATTTTGTTTATCATGGTTGAGTGACTGCCCTTGCAAAACTTGATTTGGTAAGGTCGCATAAACATAAGACGGTTGAACCAAAACAAAACCCTACGATACTCATGGTGGCGATCCTCCAGACGGAAGAGTTCCTATAACCTTCCGTCAAGTAATTTTTATCCCACAGAACGATACCTCTGGCAGCCTTCCGTTGTGAGGGTGTCCTCGGCTCACCAAGCGGTTATCAAACCCGACAACGAAGCTTTTCCAATATTGGGCGGTCATACCAGATATTGTGGTTCCCATATTCTTAACGAAACCGGGTATATCTCCAACATACATCAGGCAGCTACCGGGTTGACATATGAGCCACATAGACCAGCCCCAGCCTTTTAGAAATGCGCTCTCTAGTTCCATCAGAGGGCGCTACATATTGTGGTCACCTCCCCGGTGGACAGCCGCCACATGATGGAATTGTATTATCTTACCGTTAGGCCTGGGATCCGGAGACCTGAAAAAACGGCTGTTTAGCGCGCATTTTTTTGATTCAGTCTGGGGAAGGATGTTGATTCCAATCTTCCGTTTGAAATCTGAAACCACGCCCACAAATCATCGCCCTTGACCCTCCCTGAATAAGACGCCACCTCAGTTAGCCATGGTTCATGGACGCCATGGCGGCTGGAGATTCTGGTGTTCGAATCGGCTTGGCCTCAATGCCTAATCTCTTCATCCTGTATTGAAGGGTGGATCTGGGGATATCGAGCAAGCCGGCAGCGCCATATTTCCCCCCCACAACCCAACCGCATTTTTCCAGGGCGTCTTCAATGTGTTTTCTTTCCATCTCATCCTTTGTCAGGAATCCGCCGCCATGACTTTTTTCCGCAGGCTCCAATGGCTGCAAAAGCCTATGAATATCTCCCTCCGTGATCAAATTTCCTGCACGTTGAATCATGATTCTTTCCACCAAATTTTCAAGTTCCCGAACATTGCCCGGCCAAGGGTACTGACAGAGCGCCTCGATGGCCGATGAGGAATAGCGTGTTTCGGGCTTTTGCAGCTTTTCCGAAAAGTTGGTTGTGAAGCACCTGACCAGGAGAGAGATATCTCCGATGCGGTCCCTCAGGGGGGGGATCTTCAGGTGTACGGTATTGACGCGATAATAAAGATCTCTACGAAAGGTTCCGTCGCGTATCTTTAGGGGCAAATTCTGGTTTGTGGCAGCGATAATTCTGAAATTCACCGAGATGGGGGTGCTCTCCCCCACACGTTCAAAGGCCTTATCCTCCAGCACTTGAAGGAGTTTGGCCTGGCTTTGTACGGGCAGGTCGCCTATTTCGTCCAGGAACGCGGTGCCGCCATCGGCCATCTCAAAACGACCAATCCTCTGATTGCTGGCCCCGGTAAATGATCCTTTGGCGTGTCCGAAAAGTTCACTTTCGATGAGTGTGGGAACCAGAGCGGCACAATTCACCTTGACGAAAAGACGATCCTTGCGCCAGCTTAAGTTGTGTATGTAACGGGCTATGTGGTCCTTGCCCGTCCCTGTTTCGCCGCTGATCAGCACGCTGGTATCCGTATCCGCCACCAGATCCACATCGTGCATGAGGGCCACCATGGCGCCGCTGTTGTAATAAAATTTTTGATTCAACCGATCCAGTCTTTCCAAAACATACCGTTTTTCTTTCTCAAGTTTTTCATTGATAAGCCTCAATTTGTCGTAGGACAGCATGTTGTCAATGGCAATGGTGATTTGAACGGATAGTTCCTCAATGAATGCGCACAATTCCTCCAGGTTTTGAGGACAGGCTTTAAATGAGAAGTGAAGGGATCCAAGGATTTTCTCTCTGATAATCAAAGGGAAGGCGAGGGTGGATCGCAGGCCCTCTTTCCACATGGATTCGGCTGTGGTCAATTGATCGACTTTAGACAGGTCTCTGATGATGACAGGCCTTCTCGATTCAATCACCATGCGAGCCACTGACCCTTTGGGCAAGGGCCTGCTGCTTTCACAGCTTATTCCGTCGGGCTTAATCCCTTCCGCAGTGGCAAAATAACTGAGTGAATTATTTTTGCGGTCATAGAGATGGATGCCGCAACGGTCATAGGGGAAAAGCTTCTTGAGTTCGATGGCCAAGGCCTTGAAGAGCCCCTCGCGAGTGTATTGGCTCAAAATAGCATTGTTGATTCTCAAAAAAGACAAATACTTTTTATATGAGTTCCAAGGCATTTTCGACTCCAATCTTATCTGTGGCGTTAGGGTGGGCTGAGGCAGGCAGAATTACTCAGTGTGATCACCATAAGCGATTTTCCGACAGGATTCAAACCAAATATTCGGCACTTGAGCCTAAAAATGGGCGCAGGAATTGGGCACGCTGAACCACTTCGTTTCTGTGTGAAACAGTTTATCCGTTAATCCAATGTGTTACGTTTTTAGTGGATGGCGGCACGGGTATTGCTATAAGCCTGTACTTAAGTCCAGTGCAATAACCTTTTCCAAATTAGGAGGGTCTGATGGGAAAACATCTGGAGGGTGTAAGAGTTATAGACTTGACGGCGTATCTGTCGGGACCTTTTGTGAGTTTGAATCTGGCGGCTATGGGTGCGGAAGTGATTAAGGTTGAACGGCCCAAAATCGGCGACCCATGCCGGTGGAATCCACCATTCGCTGGCCCTGATGGTGTCGGGTACCGCAGTCGGAGTGACATCGACATGTCTCTTCTGTACTTGAAGCGAAATCGCGGCAAGAAAAGCATTTCCCTGAACATGAGAAACGAGAAGGGCAAGGAGATTCTTGAACGTCTGGTGGAAAAGGGAGATGTGGTTCTGGAGAACTTTGCACCGGGCAGTATGGGCCGATTAGGCTTCAGCTATGAAAGACTGAAAAAGATCAATCCCCGGATTATCTACTGTTCTATTTCGGGCTATGGGCAAGATGGGCCGTATCGGGAGCGAACCGCCTTTGACCTTACGATCCAGGGGACCAGCGGCATCATGGGCGTCACCGGTTTTCCCGAAGGGCCTCCTACACGTTGCGGGGCCTGGGTGGGAGACATGATCCCCGCCATGTACGGCCTTTCCGGCATTTTGGCTGCCCTCTATTCCCGCGAAAAAACAGGAAAGGGCGAAAGAATAGATATATCCATGCAAGATTGCTGTTTTTCCATGATTATGGATGAAGCGCTTGACTTCCATCTCGAGCAGGGGATCCCCATGAGAACGGGAAACAGGAACCCCAGATTGGCGCCGTGGAACGCCTATCAGGCGAGGGATGGATACATCCTTATTTGCGTAGCCAACAATGTGCAATGGGAGGCCTTTGTGGACGCCGTGGGAAGAGAGGATCTGAAAGAAGATCCCAGGTTTCAGAATCAAGAAGGACGATCCAAAAACTCTGATGCAATAGAAAGAATTGTGAACGACTGGTTGAAGAGCTTAACCGTTGAAGAGGCTCTGAAACGCTTGCGAGAAAAGAGGGTAACGTGTGAATCCGTGTTTGAGATCGAGGATGTCCTCGATGACCCTCAACTGAAATCCCGCGGGATGATTCAGGAATTGGTTCATCCCAAAAGCGGTAAGACCGGCATAAAGAGCGCAGGATTTCCCGTCCATTTCACCGAGTCCGATGCGGGGCTCACGGAATCCGCCCCCTACCCGGGCCAACACAACAAAGAGATTTATACAGGTCTATTGGGGATTTCGGAAGAGGACATGCTCAGGTTGCAGGACGAAGAGATCATTTGAAAGGAGGTGATAAACAAAGGGCGGATCTGATCGGGAAAAGGTCCAGGGTTTAAGTCGCTAATTTCCACTTTATTTCAAGGGAGGGGATCCATCATGGTAAGAAAAAAGATATGTTTGTTTTCGTTATTGGTTTCTTTAATTTTTTTTGGCGGGATCGTATTGCTCCATTCCAACGCGTTGGCTGAAAAACCAATCTTGATTAAATTCAACTATGCAGGGCCCAAATCACCTCCAAGTATGCACCCGCTCAGCCAGGCCATCGGATATCTTGGCAAAAAACTTGAAGAAAATTCAAAAGGAAGATTCAAGGTGGAAATCTATTGGGGCGCATCCCTTTATAAAGACGACCCCACCCAGTATGCAGCGCTCAGATCCAATGTCATCCAGATGGCCGAAGTGAGCGGGGGTCGGCTGGGCGGAGAGATCCCCGAGACTTTCCTGATGGAGTTTCCGTTTATTTTCAGTGATATGAACCATGTTTACCGCTTTATGGATACCGAGGGGAAAAAGCTCTTTGAGCCCCTCTATCTCAAAAAAGGGTATAAACTCATGGGGCTCTGGCCATACGGTTTTCAGAATTTTGTCTGCAGCAAGGGATTTCTTGCGGACCCAAAGGACTTCGTGGGAGTGAAACTGCGAATCAGACCGTCGAAAATTGTGGCGGCCCAGATGGAAGCATTGGGCGCCAGCGCTCAGCCCATACCCTACATGGAGACCTACAATGCCCTTCAGCTGAAGACAGTGGACGGGGCCGAGTGCCCGCTTGCGGTTATTCAGGCGGTGAAATGGCACGAAACAGGTGATTTTATCACCATCTCCAGGCATAGTCTCCTCTTTGCGGCCATCATCGTCAATCCCAAATTTTATAATGGCCTGCCGAAAGACCTGCAAAAAGTCTTTGATGACTCTTTCGCGGAAGCAACCAAATTTGAACACGACGTTCAGGAAAATATTGAGTACAAAATGCCCTGGATCATGATGTCGGAGCGACCGGCGCTCCAATTTAAATGGTTGACCGAAAAAGAGAGGGAGGCTCTCAAGGAAAAGACCAAACCGGTCCAGAAAAAATTTGGAAAGAAAATACCTCAGAAATTTTTTGAGGCAATTGAGGTCACCCGTACCCAATAAAGAGAAATCGTATTTTCTTCCGATCAGGCCCTTTCGGTCTGATCGGGAGGAAAATTGATGCCGAGTTGACAGATGAAAATAGGCAGCGCTATTTACGTGTTTGAGAAATGGGCCACCATTGTACTCCTTGCCTTTACGGTGACCCTCAGTTTTATTCAAGTGATCCTGAGGTATTTTTTTAACGCCGGTTTTGCGTGGGTTCCCGAGATCGTCGTATTCGCCTTTATCAGCATGACGCTTTTGGGCGCCAGCACGGGCATCCGAAACGGGGTACATATCGGTGTAGACGTCATCGTTAAGCTTCTGCCCCCTAAATTGCAGAAATTCTCCGATATTTTCACCCAGTCATGCGGGGCGGCGCTCTTCCTTTTCATGAGCTATCTCACCTATAAATTCGTTATGTATTTTAGAGAGATGGGACAACTTTCCATCATCACGGAAATTCCCATTTGGCTGATGATCTCTTATATGCCCGTGGCCTTTCTCTTTATGGCGTTCCACTATACGGAACTCCTGTGTGAGGCATGTCGGAAAGACAAAGACGATTTCGTGTCACTCAAGAAAGAACATATTTAAGGCATGGTACAATACCAAGATGCTCTTTTGAGGTAGTCCGATTCATGGAAAATCCGATTGTTCTCATCAGTTCGCTCATGACAATCCTTTTCATTCTCATGTTCTTCGGGGTTCCCATAGCCATTGCCCTGGGCATTTCCACCACCATCAATCTCATTATCTTCACGGATATGGACCTGCTTTTTATCGGGCAGAACGTCTATGCGGCCCTTGACAGTTATGCCCTTCTGGCCGTCCCTTTCTTCATCCTTGCCAGCAATATTATGGCGCAGGCGGGGATTGCCAGGCGGCTCCTGGTTTTTTCCGAGGCCATTACGGCCGGTGTCACCGGGGGCTTGGGAATGGCAGGGGTGCTGGCCTGTGCGATTTTTGCGGCCATCTCCGGGTCGAGCGTGGCAACGGTCGTCTCCATCGGTACCATCGTCCTTCCGGGCATGGTGAAGGCAGGTTATGACAAAAAATTTGCCACTGCGTTGATCTCCTGCTCGGGCTCTTTGGGCATCCTCATTCCACCCAGCATATTGATGATCATCTTCGGCGTTCTTGCCGATGTTTCCATCGGAAAACTCTTTGCAGCCGGTATGCTTCCCGGAATCCTATTAACGATTTTCCTCATGATTTACGTCCATCTTATTTCACGAAAGAGGAACTATCCCAAATCGCCATCTCTCTCTTTAAAGGAAAGGATCAATAAGATCGTCCAAAACGGTTCTGCCCTGATTGTCCCGGTCATGATATTGGGCGGCATATATGGGGGCGTCGTGACCCCTACCGAGGCAGCCGTGCTGGGCATTTTCATCGGCCTTGCCATGGGGTTTTTCCTGTACAAAGAGTTGAAAATCAGTCATCTCCCGGGGATTTTTTTGCGTTCCGCGGAGATGGCTTCAATGATCCTGCTTATACTGGCATTTGCCTATTCCTTTGCTTTTCTATTATCCTTTTTCAGGGTCCCCGATCTTCTAACGCAAATCATGTTTGATGCGGGGATCAACGCCTGGATGTTTCTCCTTTTGATCAATATTATCCTCTTTTTTGCCGGGGATTTCATGGATCCCGCATCGATCATGCTCATCTTTACCCCACTGATTGTTTCCCTGGGGTCCGCTTTGGGGATCAACCTCATACACTTGGGCATCGTCGTCGTCATGAACCTCGAGATCGGTTTGATTACACCTCCCGTGGGATTTAACCTTTACGTGGGCAGTTCCCTGTCAGGGTTACCACTCTATGATGTTATGAAGGCGTCTGTTCCCGTAATGATCATCATCGGGATTGCCCTTATTCTGATTACCTATATCCCATGGATAAGTCTCATAGTGCCGAAGCTCATTTTCGGATCAGTGTAGTATTAATCTCTAATGATATGGAGGATGCATTTATGGAGGGAATCGACCAGGATGATGTCATCCGGATCTTGAAGATCTTGGAGGAATCGACCTTTGATGAGTTGCACCTGGAAATGGATGGGCTCAAATTGGTAGCCGGAAAAAGTGGAAATAAGGCAGGTCTGGTGGAGGGATTGAAGTCCGACGATCATGAATCAATTGAATCGAGGGCTGCCGATGAATCTACTGTGCGGGCAAAAGAAGAAAAGGCCCATATCCCACAACCGCCGGATCTTGAAGAAAACGGCTTTATTGCCATCAAAGCCCCAATGCTGGGCACTTTCTACAGTGCTCCCAAACCCGGCGCGCCGCCGTTTGTGGGGGTGGGCCAACAGGTATCCGAGGGTGATTCGCTTTGCATCATTGAAGTCATGAAACTCTTTAATACGGTCAAGGCAGACGTCAGGGGGCGCATTGCCCAAATCTGCGCGGAAAATGGGCAAATGGTAGAATACCGGCAGACACTTTTTCTGGTGGAAGAACTCGAGGACGCCGAAACGGGTCAAGAGGAAAACGCTTCATGAAGAACATCACCCGCGTTTTGGTGGCCAACCGGGGCGAAATTGCTGTTCGTATTATCCGGGCGTGCCGGGAGCTTGGTATCGAAACCATTCTTGCGGTCTCCGAAGCGGACAGAGAGAGTCTGCCGGCAAAGTTGGCCGACAGGGCCGTATGCATCGGTCCTCCGGCGCCCATGCAGAGTTACTTGAAGATAGAGACCATTGTGGCGGCGGCCCTTGGATCAGGGTCGGATGCCATCCATCCCGGATACGGTTTCCTCGCAGAACAACCTAAACTCGCCCTGATGTGTGCGGCGCATGGTCTCGTTTTTGTGGGGCCGAAGGCGAATGATATTGAGCGGATGGGAGACAAGCTCTACGCACGAAAGCTGGTAGAAGGGCTCGGGATTTCAATTATTCCCGGATCAGCCCTTGTATCCAATCTTGGAGAGGCGGTGGAAGCAGCGGAAAAGGTTGGATATCCTGTTTTATTGAAGGCGGCAGCCGGCGGCGGTGGGAAAGGGATGAAAATTGTTGAAAAAACTGAGGATCTGAGGACCGTCTTTGACGAGGCTTCGGTGGAAGCATTGAGCGCATTCGGAGACGACAGAATATATGTGGAGCATTATATCCCGAATGCACGACACATTGAGGTCCAAATCATCGGGGATCGTTTCGGGAATGTCGTACACCTGTTTGAGCGGGACTGTTCAATTCAGCGCCGCTACCAGAAAATGGTTGAAGAAGCGCCCTCGCCCGCGGTTTCTCCTGAACTCAGAGAGGCGTTCTGTGAAGCAGCCGTCAGGATTGCCAAGCAGATCGGGTACGAAAATGCCGGAACCGTAGAATTTCTGTTAGACCAGGATCACGGTCGGTTCTATTTTCTTGAAATGAATACCCGCATTCAGGTGGAGCACCCGGTCACGGAGATGATCAGCGGTATTGATCTGGTCAAGGAGCAATTCAGGGTGGCTTCCGGGAATTCCATCAGTTTCGCTCAGGAGGAAGTCACATTGACCGGTCACGCCATCGAATGCCGGATAAACGCGGAATCGCCAACCGCAGGGTTTGCGCCTTGCCCCGGTAGAATTCGCAAATGGAACGCGCCTGAAAGGGAAGGGGTCCGCATAGATTCCCACTGTTATTCGGGGTATTTCGTTCCCCCATATTATGATTCGCTTCTTGCAAAGCTGATCACCTGGGGAAGAGACCGCGATCAGGCCATTGGATCTATGCAGGAGGCCCTAATGGATTTTACTGTTTCGGGTATTGACACCACAATACCTTTTCACCGTTTTATTATGAAGAACCCTGACTATCGGAATGGGAACATCAGCACGGGATGGATCGAAAATAGTCTACTTAAGGAGTATGAAAGAGATGAAGGAAATCAGTTTTGTTGATACCACATTGAGGGACGGGCACCAAAGCCTCTGGGCAACGCGGATGAGAACGGCCCACATGCTGCCCATTGCGCCTATAATAGATGAAGCCGGATTCATGGCTGCGGAATTGATGGGCACGGTCCATTTTGACGCCTGCCTCCGTTATTTGCGTGAAGATCCATGGGAAAGGATCAGACTCCTTTCCGAGGCCATGCCGAACACCCCGTTGCGGGCCCTGATCAGGGGCAAATCGCTCACCAGTTTCAATATTGTGCCCGATGCCGTTATCAAGCTTTGGATTGAGCGGTGCGCGGCCAACGGGATCAAGCATCTGATGATATTTGACGCCTTACACGACTGGAGCAATCTTTCAAAATCGACGGCAATAGCCAAGGCGGTGGGGATTGAAGTGGTGGTCCCGCTGGTTTACTCCCTCAGCCCTGTCCATACGGATGATTTTTATGCACGTAAAACCGCTGAAATGATCAAGACGCTAAATCCGGATTCGGTGATGATCAAAGATTCCATCGGACTCTTGACGCCTGAGCGGACCAAGACGCTGGTGCCCACCATAAAGGGACAGATCGGAGACTTGCCCCTTGAAATGCATTCTCACTGTACAACGGGACTCGCCCCTCTGTGTTGTCTTGATTCGGTGGCGTTGGGCGTGGATATAATAGACACCTGTGCATCGCCTTTGGCCAATGGCCCGTCCCATCCAGCAACTGAAAACATGATTATGAATCTGCGAAGGCTCGGATATACGCCCAAGGTGGACGAGGAAGCCGTTAAAAAAATGTCCGAGCATTTCAGATATGTCGCCAAAAGGGAGGGTAAGCCCATGGGGGCTCCGGTTGAATATGACGCCTTCCAATACATCCATCAGGTCCCTGGCGGCATGATCTCCAACCTGGAATTTATGCTTTCGGAAAGGGGGATGGAACACCGTCTGGAAGAGGTCCTGGAAGAGATTGGCGTGATACGGGAGGAATGGGGTTATCCCGTTATGATTACGCCATTCTCGCAACTGGTCGGCACCCAGGGCGTGTTGAACGTCCTTTTAGGGGAGAGATATAAAGTAGCGACTGAGGAGGGCATAAGATATGTGCTGGGGCATTACGGAAAAACGCCCGCACCCGTTGATCAAAACGTGTTGGATAAGATGACGGGCCTGCCTGAGGCGAAAGGCCACCTCGACTGGGAACAACCTCAGCCGTCCATTGAAGATTTGAGAAAAGAGATTGGACGTCCGGGAATATCCGACGATGAACTATTGCTGCGGATTCTGTTCCCGGAGGAGCATGTGGAGGCGACCATTTCCGCCGGCCCCATGAAAAAGGACTACCCGAGGGGAGATAAACCGGTTATGGCCCTGATCCATGAATTAGCAAAGCAAAAAGACACCTCCCATATTCACGTCCAAAAGGAAGGATTTTCCCTGAGTCTTAAGAAAGGCGGCCTCTGAAAAGGGATCGTTCATGGATCGAAACAGACTGACGCCCGAGATGGGAAAACAGTAACACCCTAAAATCATTATAGGAGGAAGCCATGCAAGAGGTAGTGATCGTCAGCGCCGCTCGAACGCCCATCGGCGCCTATTGCGGCATGCTTAGAGATGTCCCCGTGGAAAAACTTGGCGCCATTGTCCTCAATGAAGCCATCAGAAGGGCCGGTTTCAAGCCGGATGAAGTTGATGAGGTGATAATGGGGCAATCGTTTGCGAACGGAGAGTGCCCCAATACGGCGCGACTGGCCCTTCTTGAGGCCGGCTGGCCCGTTGAGGTTCCCGGTTTTACCATAGACAGGCGTTGCTGTTCCGGGGTGCAAACCGTCTGGTCCGCCGCGCTTCAGATAAAGGAAGGGGATGCGGACGTGATCGTTGCCGGTGGGGTCGAAAGCATGAGCCGCGCTGAATTCTACATCCCGGGTGAGTCCCTCAAATGGGGAGTGGGCGGCAGGGTTGACCCGAAATGGGGGTTTTCCCCCCGACATCACGGCAGCCTCGGGTTATGGGGGCTCCCATTTTATGACAGGATACAGCGCGGCAGACCGATGCATCAGCCCATAGAGAGGTTTGGCGAGCTGAATTCAATGATGACCTGGGCGGAAACCGCAGCTAAAAACGAGGGGATCAGCCGAGAAGAAGCGGACCGATGGGCATTCCGCTCCCACCAACGGGCGATTGCCGCCATTGATTCGGGAAAATTTGACTCGGAAATCGTCCCGGTCGAGGTAAAGCAAAAGAAGGAAAAAGTCTTGTTGGATACGGATGAAACGCCGCGGCGCGACTCTACCTTGGAGAAACTGGCAAGGCTCGGAACGGTCTATGAGGACGGCATTTGCACGGCGGGTAACTCGTCGAGTGAAAATGACGGCGCGGCGGCCCTGGTGTTGACAACCCCCGAGAAGGCCGGAGAACACGGTGTGGCGCCCATGGTCTATGTCAGGTCATTTGCCGTTGCCGCAGCCGATCCCACCTTGACGTATCCCGCAGTACCGGCGGCGGTAAACAAGGCCCTTAAGAAGGCCTCTCTAAAGATCGAGCAGATCAATCTCATAGAGATCCAGGAGGCCTTTGCCGCGCAAGCCCTGGCAGATGCCAAATTGATGGGTATTGGGGAAAAAGATTTGGACGAAAAAGTAAATGTCAATGGGTCGGGAATTTCCCTGGGACATCCCATCGGGGCAACGGGTTCCATACGGCTCACAACGCTCATCCATGAAATGATAAGACAGGACGTCCGCTATGGTCTTCTGACCATCTGTGGTGGTGGGGGATTGGGAATCTGTGCTATTTTAGAAAGGAAGTATTGAAGAAAGCCCATCTCGATACGTTTTGGTGAAAATTCCCAGATCCGGTGCCATAAACCGGCATCGGCGTGTTGGCAAATACCTCCGGGATCTTCAATGAAACCCGTGCCAGATCCGCCAGGAACCAGAAAACCACCTTTTGCATATCAAAGAAAAGCACCAGGCTGTGCCGGTAGAGGGACCAGGCCTCCTTCATGAAAAGCTTCAGGAGGCGGAAGCGGACCGCATCATCCACCAGGGATGTGATGGCGGCCCAGGTCATGTATGCATCCCGGTTGAAGGTGGGATCCACGTCTGAAAGCACGCCTCTCAGGGTGACCATGGCTTTTTCATACATCATGAGGTCAGCTGAAAAAACCACCCCCTCGTGGGTGAATTTTTCAAACAGGTATTCTATGGAAGATGGCGGTACGGGAAATTTTTCAAACGGCAGTTCAGGATCGTGGCCATAGGCTTTGCCGCAATCAACAAGTATGCTTGTTTCCTGTGTCTGCACCAGATGGCAGGAACCGGTAACACAGTTTTTTGC
>JABGPV010000141.1 GCA_018644785.1 Deltaproteobacteria bacterium
CGACTTGGTATTGCACCGACTGGCCGATTTGAGCGAGCAGGAGCAGGCCTTGAAGGGGCGCTTGAAAGCGGCCATGGCGTATCCGGTCCTCATGAGCTGTGTGGGGGCGGGGGTGGTTTTTTTCCTGGTGGCCTTTGTGGTCCCCAACGTCACCCGGATTTTCCATGAGATGCATCAGGCGCTGCCGCTGCCCACGGTCATTCTCATAGGGGTCAGCGATTTTCTCATGAAGTTCTGGTGGCTGGTCCTTGCCATGGCGCTAGGCCTCATGGCGTTGTTCTGGCGGTTGAAAAATACGGGGGAGGGCCGATATAGATGGGATCGGTTTAAACTGGCCATTCCCCTTGTGGGCGCGTTTAATATCAAAACTGCCGTGGCGCGTTTTGCGCGAACCCTGGGAAGCCTGCTTCAAAATGGCGTGCCGCTTTTGACCGCCCTGGATATTGTCAAAAATGTGGTGGGAAACACACTTTTTGCGGAAGTCATCGATGGGGCCATGGATGCAGTTGAGAAGGGCAACGCCCTTGCCGCCGCCATTACGGGGAACCGTTGTTTTCCGCCCATTGCGGTGCAGATGATTTCGGCCGGCGAGCAAAGCGGCCATCTGGAAGAAATGCTGGATAAAATTGCGGACATGTATGAACGGGAAGTGGAATCACAGGTCCTGACCATGACGTCCATGTTGGAGCCGGTGATGATCCTGTTCATGGGTGTTACCGTCGGGTTTATTGTTATTTCGATGTTGCTGCCGATCTTTGATTTGAATCAGATGATTCGGTAAGGCGGCAAGCCGCCGTTTAAAGTTTTAAGTTCAAAGTTTTAGGTTTTTCAGTCAATGAACCTCTTGTTTTTTCTGACAGAAAACCAGGTGATAAGATGCCCAACAAGGGCATCACAGAAAAGGATATGAACATGTGCAGGAAACGTTTGAATGGTCACGGTTTCACACTGATTGAACTGATGGTGGTCATCGTTATTCTGGGGATTCTGGCCGGTCTCATTATTCCGCGCATCATGGGTAGGCCCGAGGAAGCCAGAAGGATGAAAGCCCGGATACAGATGGAGAGCGTAGAGACGGCACTCAGGCTCTACAAACTGGATAACGGCGTCTATCCATCCACGGAACAGGGGCTGCAGGCACTGATTGAGGCGCCTGCCGTGGGGGAACTGCCCCGGGCCTGGCGAAAAGGCGGATATCTTGAAAAAGGGAACGTGCCCAAAGACCCATGGGGTCATGAATACGTCTACCTCAGCCCCGGCCTTCATGATGACTTTGATCTGGTGAGCTACGGGGCCGACGGCCAGCCCGGGGGAGAGGAGCAGAATAAGGACGTCAACAGTTGGGAGCAGGAGTAACATCCTTGCCGACTCCGCCAAAACAGCGAAACTACGACGGCTGGATCGGAGGATGCCACAGAACCTTGGCCCGGAACCATAAAGGCTTTACGTTAATCGAACTGGTGGTGGTGGTAAGCCTCATTGTCATGATGATCGGGTTGACCCTGCCGCAGATTCGAAATACCCTGTTGAGTGACGCCTTGAAACGCACCGCGCTTCGCATGGTGGGGCTGGTGAAAAACCTGAGAGACGAGGCGGTGCGGGAACAGAAAACCTACGGCCTCCGTCTGGATATGGTGCGGCAGCAATACTGGGTCGGATTTACAGCCATGACCGAAGAAGAGCAGATGCTTGCGCGAAAAAACGCTGAAAAACTGCCCCCGAATGTTCAAATCCTTGATGTATGGTTCAAGGAGGGGGGCAAAATAAGCGAAGGGGAAGCCGTTATCCCGTTTTTCAAAAAAGGGTATGTCCAGCCTTCTGCTATCCATCTGGGCGATGATGACGGCCGGCGATTCACTATTGTACTGAGCCCTTTCGGGGGAAAGGTTAAAGTGCTGGAAAGATATGTTGATTTCGAGAATGAAGAATAAACCTCAAGGGTTTACCCTTCTGGAGGTCATGATCGCCGTTGCCGTGCTGGCCATAGCCCTCTCCGCTGTGCTGGGGTTGCAGTCGAGAAGCCTGACCCTGGCCGCTGAAAGCCGTTTTCATACCACGGCGTCCCTTCTGGCCCAGGGAAAAATGGCCGAGGCGGCGGTAGCCGGGCTGGGGAACCTGTCTTCGGACTCAGGGGATTTCGGCGATGTGTTTTCAGGGTATGCCTGGCGCCTGTCCGTACAGAATGCCGATCTTCCCGGCCTTGAAAAAATGAAAGGCCGCCTCAAGCGGATTGACCTGGAAGTCACCTGTGGTGAAGGTGAGCTTTATTCATATGATCTCAGGTTGTACCGGTTTTTTCCACTCGAAACAAAGAAATGATGGCTATGAAAGCTTTGGATTTCCTTATTAGAACCCTTAAACTTTACACCTTAAACCTTAAACCTGTTATAAATCGGGGTTTCACGCTTCTTGAGATTCTCATCGCAATTTTCATGCTTGCCCTGGTGGTGACAGCGGTTTTCGGTGCTTTTTCGGGGACTTTCAAGGTGGTGACCGAAACCGAAGTTCAGGAAGATATTTATGCCACGGCCCGGGTGGCCCTGGAGCGGATTTCCGAGGACCTGGCTTCCGTCTGTGGGGGCGGTTTGTCCAAAGGGGAACAACCCCAAACCGGTGTGACCCGGCAACAATTTCTTTTCGTGGGAGAAGACCATCGGGTGGATGATAAGAATGCGGACACCCTTCGTTTCCTTTCCTCTGCCCATTTATCCTTCAAGATCGGGCGCCGGGAGGAAGGGCCTGCGGAGATCAGCTATTACACGGAATACAGGGAAGAAACAGACGACCTGGCCCTTTACCGTTCCGACACCCTGGATTACCTGGAAGGCGGTGAAGATGGGCAGGGGGGCTTACTGCTTTGTGAGGGGTTAAAATGGCTGGATTTCATCTATTATGACAGGGATGGTGACGCCCACAACACCTGGGATACCACCCAAAGCAGCGGCATGGCACAATTGCCGTCGCGGGTAGAGATTTCCGTTGGGTTTGAAAATGCCCTTGATCCGGAAAATCCTCTGCAATTCATGACCGGTGTTGCACTGCCGCCCATTCTGTGAGGGGTAGAAATGCCAAAGTCTTCACGGTTGAAAAATCAGAAGGGCTTCGCTCTGGTCCTGACACTCCTCATGATCAGCATGATGGTGGTGGTGACCCTTCAGTTCAACCGCTCCGTATGGTCCGGGCTTTATGGGTCTTCCAATCTTAAGGAAGCCACCCGACTTCGCCTGGTGGCCCGTTCAGGATTTGAGTGCGCCATGATGGTGCTTTCAGAGGACAAAGAGCAGAATCAAGTGGACACCCTGCTGGAACCCTGGGCGCAATCCAGGGAACTTTCCCTGCAATCAACCGCCCTGTTTGAAAAAGGGCATTTCATGGTGGAAATTTCAGATCTTTGCGGGAAAATTCAAATCAACCGGCTCTTGGATGATAAGGGCGACTGGCGCCCGGCACAAAGAGATCTGTTTCAGCGGTTTCTACTGTCTAAAGCATTTGGTCTTGATTCGGATGAGGTTTCAAATTTGATGGATTTCATCAAAGACTGGCTTGACCCGGATGAAGACATAACCCGTTTTGGTGCCGAATCCGGTTATTGCCAGGGCCTGGAGCCGCCCTATTCCTGCACAAATGGCCCCCTGTCATCTCTGGACCGTCTGACCCTCATACGGGGTATGAACGAAGAACTGGTCTACGGCACATCTGAAAAAAAAGGGATTATACCCTCTCTCAGCGTTCATGGGGATGGTAAAATCAATATCAATACTGCGGGGCCGGAAGTCCTTAAAGCCTTGTCAACGGACATGAATATGGAAATGGTCCAGGACATGATCGCTTATCGGGAGGACCCCACGAACGACCTGGCGGATCCCAAATGGTATCAAAAAGTGCGCGGAATGGATCACATTGTTTTCGACGCCGATTTGCTGACCACTGGAAGCGATTATTTTGAAATTCGGTCAACGGGTGTCATGGGAAAAATGGAACAGCACTTAAGGGTATCCGTTTTCCGGGAACCGGGAAAACCCATACAGGTCCTTCAATGGAATGCCAGCTCGGAGGATACGAACTAATGCCCCCGAGCGTCACAGGCATTGATATCAATGATGATTATCTGACCGCTGTCCAGGTACTCAAGGGATTCGGTGGATGGGAACTCACGGCCTGCGCCCGGATTCATATGAAGGGTGAGGAAGAGCGCCTCCATCAGGGACTTTCGATCCTGTCCCAGTCCATGAACCTGACAGGGGGAGAGTGCATTGTTGCCGTTTCGGGGGCGGAAACCTATTATCGAAACCTGGCGGTTCCCTTTAAGGACAAGAGAAAACAACGGGAAGTTCTCTCCTTTGAACTGGAACCGAACGTTCCCTTTCCCATTGATGATCTGGTGGTCGATTTTGTTTCCACAAATCGGTCCGATACACCGGAACTGCTGGCTTTTTTCACCGAAAAACGGGTGATCGGCCAATTGCTGGAGACGCTAAAGACCCATGACATTGATCCGGAAATGTTGTGTGTCCGGGGTATCCCCATGGCCTTATGGCTGATCAACAATCCGGGGGCGCCCCATAACGGCATTTTGCTGGACCTGGGGGAAAAAAGGGTAACCCTGGTTCTGTGGCAGAAAAGCCGGGTGGTATTCATCCGCACGTTTGTCCATGGCAGCGGCACCCAAACCCTTCTGAAGACTGTTCACCATACGGTTCACGCTTTTGGAGCGGACAGGACGGCCCATCAAATCAAACGGTTTGAAACCCCTGAAAGAGCGTTTTTGACGGGCCAGGGCGCCACACAGCCCGGGGTATCGCAATCGGTAGCCGAAACGCTGGGTATTCCCACTGAGCGGGTGGATTTGTGCAATGACGACAGGATTCGGCTGGGGGAACACGCAGAACCGTTATGGGACCCTTCACTTATGGACGGCGCCCTCTCTCTGGCATTGGGCCGTTATAGCGCAAAGGGATTGGGGCCGAATCTCAGGAGAAATGGATTTGAAGTCCAAAAACGGTCATTTTATCGCACAAAGATCTTCAGGAAAGTTGCGGTCTGGCTATTGGTGATCGCAACGCTTTGGGCCGTTGATATGGGGGTGGATACCTATTTCCTGAAACAGCGGGCGGCGGCCCTTGACAGCCGGATACTGGTCCTGTTCAAGAAAACATTTCCCCATATAAGCCGCATCGTGGATCCCGTTAAACAGGCGCAGATAGAAATTAATGAGTTGAAGCGTGTTGCGACACCGGGCCGGGTGGCGGGGATGAACAGCCGAGCGCTTGATCTGTTTCTGGAAATTTCCGAGCGACTTCCCGAATCAATGGATTTAAAGGTCTCACGCCTGATGATTGATCCCAATTCCGTCAGGATTAAAGGCGATACCGATACCTACAACACGGTGGATCGGGTAAAACAGGGTCTTGAGAAATCGTCCCTTTTTAAGACCACGACCATCAGTTCCGCCAATCTGGATCGGGGGAAAAACAGGGTTTTGTTTGAAATTAAGTTGGGAAGATGATTTTAGGTTTCAAGTTTCGAGTTTAAAGTTTCAAGTTAAGGTTTGAGGTTGAGTAGAGAATGCAGTTAGGGAAACGGGAAAGATTTTTTGTCCAGCTGGCCGTTTTTGCGGTAGCAGCCTTCTGTCTTCTTCAATTCGGGGTCTTTCCCGTGTTGGCAGATCGTAAACGCTTGCAAAAGAGCATCGACCTAAAGGAGAAGGGCCTGGTAGAAATGGTTCGATTGTCTCAGGAATATGCGGTCCTCAAAGAGCGATCCCATACTGCTGAAAATGTCATTCGGAAAAGGCCGCCTGGATTCACCCTTTTCTCATTCCTTGAAAAGGCTGCAGGCAAAGCCGGGGTCAAACGCCATATCAAATACATGAAGCCCTCTTCGGCAAAGGGTGAAGGCGGGTGGAAAGAGACCATGGTGGAAATGAAGCTGGACAAGGTTTCCCTTAAACGATTCATGGATTATTTGGTTTTGATCGAGTTATCAAAAAAAGCCATTCAACTCAGGCGATGCGCCGTAACGGAAAACAAAGGACGAAAAGGCACACTGGATGTGGTCCTCCAGGTGGTCACTTACGAGGCCCCATGAAAACAGGGTTAAAATACGTTAGCTACGCGCTTTACGCCATTCTGGTGGCGGTGGCGCTCCTTTATGTCCGCTTCCCATCAGAATCATTTCAATCGTATCTGGTGAAAGTGGCCGGCCGGATGGACCCACAGATTGTTTTTTCCACCCGATCTCTTGATCCGTCGTTTCCACCCGGATTGCGGCTGCAGGAACCGGTCTTTTCCCTGAAAAAACGCCCTGGAACCGCTTTTTTTGAGGCACAGGAGTTGTCTGTCAGTCCCGGTATGGGATCACTTATTCTGGGAAACACCTCCTGGTTTTTTGATGCCTTTGCCTATGGCGGGTTCATTAGCGGCCACATTCTCTCGGGTGAGGCGGGTGAAATAGGCGGCTTTTCCCTCTCACTTGAAAAAGTGCGCATCCATGAATACGCGTTTTTGCCCCATTTCGGGGTGGGTGATTTTGGTGGAACCCTCAAAGGAAACATCACATACAAGGGCCCTCCGGATCGGATCGTATTGGGGGACGGGGCCGGGGATATTCATATTTCAGAAGGAAAAATTGACCTTTTAAACCCCTTTCTGGGCCTTGAGACGATCCCTTTTGGGAAATTGAACGCACGATTCACCCTTAAAAAGGGGACGGTTAACCTGACCTCGGTATCCCTTGACGGAAAAGGGTTTCAGGGTTCCCTTTCCGGAACAATCCGTTTGAACCGGATCCTGGACCGCAGCCGGCTTAATTTAAAGGGAACGATCGAACCCATTGAGGCTTTTCTTGAGACCCTGAAAGGGGGTCCGGCCCTGCTGAGCCTTTTTCGAGGGGGCCATAACGGCCTGAGACGGTCCTTCATCATTCAAGGCACCTTCAGGTCGCCGAAATTCAGGTTTACATAAAACCTTTTTTGTACGGGCGAATGATGATTCGCCCCTACGTGGAATTATGACCCGATTTTACGAAATTCTGTTCAACCTCCTTGCCCTGTTTATTGCCGTCTATATGGGTGTGGATATTTTCTACCGGTTTGTGGATGCTCAGCTGTTAACGGTAACATCCCCCGAAACGGCGGCAGGGTCCTTCAGAACCCGGACCATGCAAAAGCAGCCGCCCCCCGGCCATTACGATAAAATCAGCCGGCGGGGTCTGTTGGGCGGACCCGTCACAGACCGGGAGGAAAAGGCGGAAGAAATGGGTGCAGAACAGATCGCCGCTTTGAAACCCACGAGCCTGAATATCGTTTTGCTGGGGACGGTCTCCGGTCCCCAACGGATTGCCTTTGCCGTCATGGAGGAAAAAGGCAAAAATAAGCAGGGCCTCTACCAGATCGGAGACAGGGTCCAGGGGGCCTTGATTAAAAAAGTCCTGAGGGGAAAAGTAATTATCGAAGTTAAGGGAAAAGATGAAATCCTTGAAATGGAACAGGCCAAGACCGGAAAACGAGGCTCCCGGGGAGCCGGCGCCGGGCGTCGGGATGATGGATACACCATTACGGTGGGCCACGATGATCTTCAAAAATCCCTTGGCAATATCAATTCGCTGCTGACCCAGGTCCGCATCCGCCCCCTCATCAAGAACGGCAAACCGGCCGGATTGGTTCTTTCCCACGTCAAACCGAGGTCCATATTTGCCAAACTGGGCCTTAAGAACGGCGATGTGGTCAAAAAAATAGACAATAAGTTGATCAAAAGCCCGGATGATGCTTTTGCCTTCTACAACCGGCTCAAATCCGGTGCCGAGCTTTCTCTGGAAATCAACCGTGGCAGTGAAACGAAAACCCTCAATTACCGATTTGAATAGACCATGTATAAGACCTTTTTCGGATTTAAGGAACATCCTTTCAACCTGACCCCTGATCCCCGGTATCTCTACCTGAGCCGCTATCATCGGGAGGCCCTGGATCACCTGCTTTACGGCATCAACCAGCGGAAGGGGTTTATTGCCATCACCGGCGGGGTGGGAACCGGAAAAACCACCCTGTGTCGCGCCCTGCTGGACCATCTGGATGATACCACCAAAAGTGCGCTCATTTTCAGCTCTTTTGTCTCCGACATGGAGATCCTGAAATCCATTGCCCACGAGTTCGGCGTAACAGTCCCTGGGGAAACTGAAAGCAAAAACGCCCTGCTCGATGCCATCAACCATTTTCTGTTGCGTGTCTTCAGAGAAGGGGGAAATGCGCTCCTGCTGATCGATGAGGCCCAGAACCTTTCGCGAACGGTCCTTGAGCAGATTCGAATGCTATCCAACCTGGAAACGGAAAAGGATAAACTGATCCAGATTGTGCTGGTGGGTCAATCGGAATTGAAAGAGGTTCTCTCGGGCCATTCACTCAGGCAGCTGGACGATCGCATCACCGTGCGGTACCATTTGAAGCCTCTGGATCAGGAAGATGTTCGGGGGTATGTGGAACATCGCCTGGTGGTGGCAGGGGGGAAGGGGGATGTGCGTTTCTCCCATGGGGCCTTCAAGCGGATCTACAGCTATTCCGGGGGCAACCCCAGGCGGATCAATGCGGTCTGCGACCGGGCGCTCCTTCTGGCCTACACCGCTGAAAAACGAGCTGTTTCGGGAAAAATGACGGCCAGGGCCATCCTGGACCTTCGCGGCGGCATCGACACGGATGGGAACCGCCCCCCCGGTTCCGGACAAGGCCAATGGTGGAAATGGGTCCTGCCGGCGGTTCTTTTTTTCATGATCGCTGCCGGATTTGGCGTATGGACTTTCAGGGACCACCTCTTCGGGTCCCGTTCGATTGTGACGTCGGAAAACCGTCCCACTGTACCCGTTGCCCAAAAACCGGCGCCGACCCTCCTTCTGACGAATAAACAAAGTATTGCCGGACTGTTTGATCTGGTTGAGGGATCCATATCCCCTGAAGATGATCACGGCAGCATTCAGATGAGCCTGGTGTCATTTCCACTGTCAGCCGAGTATTACACCCTGTTGAAAATGCCTTTCAGGATCGACACGCCGGTCAGTATGCACCGTGGACCGTCGGCTTATCTTCTGATCCATCACGCAACGCCCGAAGGCGCCGTCGCACTGGATGCGGACGGCAACCCCCGAAACCTCACACGGGATTTCATCCTGGAGCACTGGGGCGGTCAAGTGAGTTGGGTATACCCATACGCCGACAACCGTTTTTTCTTGAGCCAGGGGATGCAATCGCCGGCTGTTCTGACCCTTCAGGAAATTTTGCAAGGTCTGGGGTACCTGGTAACCCCGAACGGTTTTTTCGACCAGCGGACCTGTGAAGAAGTGAAAAATTTTCAGAATGAATTTGGCCTCAAAGCGGACGGGGTAGTGGGTTCCCGAACCCTGGCCCTCCTGTATCAGATGGCGGACAAACAGCATGAGCTACATCCATGAGGCACTAAAAAAAGCCCAGGTTGAACGGGATCTGGGAAAAGGGTCCTACAGCGGTATACCGGTGCCCGGGCGGAAAAAGTCCTTTTTCACCGTCAAACGAACTCTCTTTTTGACGGCTTTACTGTTGATGGTTTTGCTTGCTTTTGCGGGCTATTCGTGGTGGGATCAAACGATGGAAGACAGAGGACAGAAGAGAGACGACAGAGGGCCGTCATCCGTCATCCGTCGTCCGTCGTCCGAATCAGGGTCGTCATCCGTCATCCGTCATCCGTCGTCTGCAAAGCGAAAGACCGAGGAAAGTGGGGAAAATCTTACCGAAAGCTATCAAACAGCACGGGCGTTTCATCGGGAAGGGCGCCTCTCCGATGCCGGGATATGGTATGAAAAGGTCATTTCCATGGACCCGGGTCACGTTGAGGCACTCAATAATCGGGGCGTGCTGCATCTCCACAAAAAGAACTATTCGGCAGCCCGAAAGTGTTTTGAAAAAGCCATCCGCTTAAAACCCGATTATGTGGACCCCTATTACAACCTGGCCTGCGTTTCAGCTGCCACCGGCCAGGTGAAACAGGGACTTCGATATCTGGGAAAAGCCATTTCCATGGACCCCGGTGTCAAAGGATGGGCGCAAAAAGATCCGGATCTGGATCCGCTGCGGGCATCCCCCCGGTTTAAAGCGATCGTGACGAGTGAAAGATGAAAATAAAAATGAATTGTTATAAAAAAATATGTCTCTCATTGTTTCTGTTGGCGGGAGTGGGGTGTTTCCTGGCCCCTGCCCCGGTTAAGGGGGCCCGCGTGACGGGAGAAGAGGGTGTGGCCCCTGCTGTTCCGACACGGGCTGTCCAAGTACAAAAACCTCCTTCGCCTTCCTCCGTGAAGGCCCCGATTACCACCCGGAAGAGAAAACCCAAGCTGAATTCGGATGAACCGGAACCCGCTGTGACCATCGATTTCGACCAGGTGGATATTCCCATTTTCATCAAGTTCATCAGCGAACTGACCGGGAAAAATTTCGTCATCGACAAGGGGGTCAGGGGCAAGGTGACCATTATATCCCCCAACAAAATCAGCGTGGATGAAGCCTACAGGGTTTTTGAATCGGTCCTGGAAGTCCATGGTTTTACCACGGTGCCGTCGGGGAACATTATCAAGATTGTTCCCGCGGCCAGCGCCCGCACTATGAGCGTGGAAACCCGACTGAGGCGGGAGGCCCTCGATTCGGAAGACAAGGTGGTCACCCAACTGATTCCCCTGCGGTATGCAGAGCCGGACGAACTGAAAAAGCTGTTTGCCCCGTTTATCAGCAAAAGCAGCGTCATGGTTTCCTATCCCCCGACCCGAACCCTGATTGTCACGGATGTTCAGTCCAACATCAAACGTCTTATGGGTCTTGCCCGGGCCATTGACGTGGAAGGCGTGGGCGAGGAAATTTCCCTCATTCCCCTTGAATATGCCAGCGCCGGCCCCCTGGCCAAGTCATTGAACACGGTTTTCGAGCGGCGGGCCTTAAAACAGAAGCGCACCGCGGGTCCCCAGACCGTTACCAAAATTGTGGCGGATGAAAGGACCAACTCGCTGATTGTCGTGTCATCGGAAGACAATGCCGCCAAGATTCGAAAACTGGTCAAGCTCCTGGATAAAGAGGCGCCGCGAGGCCAGGGCGACATCCATGTGTACTATCTGCAGCATGCCAATGCCGAAGACCTGACCAAAGTGTTGACCTCCCTTCCGTCCAAGAAATCAGATGCTAAAAACAAGGGGAAGGCCCCTATTCTGTCCAAGGAAGCGCGAATTGTGGCGGATCAGGCCACCAATTCCCTGGTCATCATGGCGAACCCGGATGACTATCTTGTACTGGAAGCCGTCATCCAGAAGCTGGATATCCCCCGAATGATGGTCTTCATCGAGGCCCTGTTCATGGAAGTGAACGTGGAAAAGGAATTCAACCTGGGCGTGGAGTGGCAGGGGATCAAAACGTTTTCCTACGACGGAAAAAACGCCGGGGCTTTTGCCGGTTCCAGCCCGTCCAATTTTAGCACCCTGGGCGGCATCGCAGCCGGCGCTTTACCCAGTGGCTTTTCCATGGGGGTCATCAGCGAAGCCATCAAAATCGGCGGCGTTGAATTCCCCAACCTGGCGGCGGTGGTGAACGCCTACCAGCAGGACCGGGATGTCCATATCCTTTCCACCCCCCAGATCCTCACCACGGACAACGAGGAAGCTGAGATCATGGTGGGAAAAAACGTGCCTTACCAGATACGAGATGAAACTACCCAAGCGCAGTTGGACTACAGTTCCTATGAGTACAAGGATGTGGGCGTGACCCTTAAGATCACCCCGCAGATCAGCCAGGAACGATTCGTTCGCCTCAAAATATACGAGGAGGTCACCCGGCTGGTGGATGACACCGTGTTGCTCACCTCGGGACGTCCTGAAACCTGGAAGCGCCTGGCCCAGACCACGGTCATCGTCAAAGATGCCAACACGGTGGTGATCGGCGGGCTCATCGGAGACGAGACCACAACCACCGACTACAAGGTGCCCTGCCTGGGCGATCTTCCCCTGTTGGGCTGGTTGTTCAAGGGCACCAGCAAGGACCGCCAGAAAACCAACCTCTTTATCTTTCTGACGCCCCGCATTATTCAGAACCCGGCCGAAGCCAGAAAAATTTACCTGGATAAAAAGGAACAGATCGAGCGAATCAAGGAGGGGGTCATCAAGATGTATGATAAACCCAAACCCAAACCCCTGACGGATGAAACGCCGAAAACCGGGAATTAAAGAAATGCGAATGTCGAAAGCAAATATCCCTGGCCCAACCGGAGACCCGATTGCGCCGTGGGTCCGTCCTCTGGGGGAAATTCTTCATGATACCTACGGGCTTAGTGAAACCCACCTTCAGCGGGCACTCGAGGTCCAAGAACAAAAGGGGGGACGACTGGGGGAAATCCTCATTCGCCGGAAGGTGATCACGGAAGCTGACCTGCTGGGCGCCCTGGGGGTGCAGTGGGACCTGCCGGTTTCAATGACCCTGCCCTTTGAAAACCTGGACACGGCCTTTATCAACCATACCCCCATTCAATTCCTCAAGAAATTCAAACTGGTCCCTGTTTTCACCCATGAGGTCACCACCATCGCGGTTAATGACCCTTTACAGTTTCAGGCCCTGGATGATCTCAGGCGACTCCTGGATCTTGAAGACGCGCCGGTGGTGCTGGCCCCGGTTTCCGCCATCATGTCGATCATCAATGCGGCTTACGACGTGAGCGGGGACTCCGCTGAACGGGTCATCGAAGACATGCAGGAAGGCGAAGCCGGTCGGATATTGTCGGAAATCGAGGAAACAACGGATCTGCTCGAGGATACCAGCGACGCCCCCGTGGTAAAACTGGTCAATCTCATGCTGAGCCAAGCGGTCAAAGCGCGTGCCAGCGACATCCATATCGAACACTCCCAGCACAAACTGCGGATTCGTCACCGCGTGGACGGTATCCTTTACGACATGCTGTCTCCCCCCAAACATATTCAGTCGGCCCTGATTTCCCGCATCAAGATTATGGCCAAAATGAACATTGCTGAGAAGAGACTGCCCCAGGACGGCCGCATCAAAATCCGGATCGCGGACAAGAATATCGATATCCGCGTATCCACCATTCCCGTGGCATTCGGCGAGCGGGTGGTGCTCCGGTTGCTGGATAAGACCAACGTGCTGCTCAAGGTCACGGACCTGGGCATGCCCGAAACGGATCAGGCCGCTTTTGAACAGCTTATCAGCTCGCCCCACGGCATCATCCTGGTCACCGGCCCCACGGGAAGCGGAAAGACCACCACCCTGTATGCGGCGCTTTCCACCATCAATAAAACCGATATCAACATCATTACCATTGAGGACCCCATCGAGTACCAGATC
>JABGPV010000142.1 GCA_018644785.1 Deltaproteobacteria bacterium
TGGACACGCCGTTTATCCGCGCCGCACTTCAAAAGCAAATTCCCCTTATGGGAGAAATGGAGTTGGCAGCGCGACATGTTGACGCCCCCATGATTGCCGTTACCGGAACAAACGGCAAGACCACCGTGACCTCATTTCTGGGTCAACTGCTTGAAAATGCGGGGTATGATGTTTTTGTCGGCGGCAATATCGGCACCCCTTTAACCGCGTACCTGGCCGGGGAAAAAAAAGCAGACTATCTGGTGGTGGAAGTCAGTAGTTTCCAACTGGATACCATACAACAGTTCAGCCCCGAAATTTCTATGATTCTGAACATATCACCGGACCATCTGGACCGATATGCGGATTACCCGGCCTACATCAAATCCAAATTGAGAATTTTTGAAAATCAGGGGCCCGGACAAACGGTCATCCTCAATGCCGATGATGCGGTGCTTTCAAATGTTACCCCACCCAACGGCACAACCGTTTTCCGTTACGGGGTAAAGAAGAATGAAGGAATAAACGCTTTCATTGAAAAAGGAGAAATTGTTTCAGCCGTAAATGGAAAGAATCATTTCAATCTAAACGCCTTTTCACTGGCAGGGTCTCACAATCTGGAAAATCTCCTGGCCATTGTTCTGGCGGGCCGGGCCCTTGGGCTGGCACCTGAATCCATTCAAAAAACCATGGATGAATTCAAAGGACTTCCCAACAGGCTGGAGTATACGAACCAGGTAAGCGGCATTCGATTTTATAACGATTCAAAAGCTACCAATGTGGATGCAGCCATCAGGGCCGTAAAGAGTTTTGACGACCCGTTGATTCTCATCGCGGGAGGGAGGCATAAGGGTTCCGACTACCATCCTCTGGTTCAGTCATGCAGGGGTAACGTAAAGGGAGCGGTATTCATGGGCGAGGCGGCAAGTCTCCTGGCCGAGGCTTTCACCGAACGTGTAAGGGCGAAAAATTTTTCGCCCCTACCTTTCTCTTTGGCAGAGAACATGAAAGACGCGGTTTCCAGGGCCTATGCCCTGGCCAAAAGTGGGGATATCGTACTGCTGGCGCCCGCCTGCTCGAGCTTTGATATGTTCAGGAATTACGATCACCGTGGCAGGGTTTTCAAAGCCGCTGTCGAGGACCTTTTAAATGGCCGCTAAAGCAAAGGCATTCGAAGGATACAACCTCATGATCCTCATTCCGGTGATTCTCTTGATCGGCCTGGGGCTGCTCATGGTTTACAGCGCCAGCAGCAATCTTGCTGAACACCGTTTCGGGGACAGCAATTTCTATCTGAAACGGCAGATCCTGTTCTGCATTGTGGGAATTGCGACCATGCTGGTCACCCGATATATCCCCTGCACCCTTTATCAAAAAATGGCGTATCCCTTATTGCTGGCCAGCGCCCTTCTTCTGGTGCTCCTTTTTGTTCCCGGTCTGGGTCGCAAGGTGGGTGGCGCTTACCGATGGCTGAATCTGGGCGGGTTCTCTTTCCAACCATCTGAAATCGTGAAATTTTCCCTGGCGGTCTATCTGGCCTATTCCATGAGCAAGAAAGGGTCGGATCTCGAATTATTTACCAAGGGCCTGCTACCCCATATATTGGTGGTCGGCATATTCATGGTGCTCATCTATCTGCAGCCGGATCTCGGCACCGCAGTCATTATCGGCGCCTGGTCGCTGGTGCTGCTGTTTGTGGGGGGCGTCAGGATCCTGCAACTGTTATCCCTTTTTCTGCTTGCGGCGCCATTTTTCATATACCTGGTCTGGAATGCCGAATACCGGGTCAAAAGGTGGCTGGCCTTCCTGAATCCCTGGGACGATCCAAGGGGGATCGGTTTTCAAATCATACACTCTTTTCTGGCATTTGGTTCGGGGGGTATTTTCGGTGCGGGCCTGGGCAACAGCAAGCAGAAACTTTTTTATCTGCCGGAACCCCATACCGATTTCGCCCTTTCCATCATGGGCGAAGAACTGGGCTTTGTCGGTGTAACCGCCACCATAGTGCTCTTCGGTGTTTTGATTATGGGGGGCATTCGAATCGCCCTCAACAGCAAAGATCTTTACAGCAGCTATCTGGCCCTCGGTTTAACGTGTTTCCTGGGCCTCCAGGTGATTGTCAACATGGCCGTGGTCCTGGGACTGCTGCCCACAAAAGGGCTCACGCTTCCCCTTATTAGTTATGGTGGATCATCCCTGGTGATGACCCTGGCGGGCATCGGGGTTCTGCTGAACATTTCTTCCAGGAACTGACGGATGACGGGTAACAGACGACAGAGGACGGAGGACAGAGGACGGGGTAGGGGCAGGTCTCGTGCCTGCCCATCTGATGATAGAGGAAAGAAATTACAGTGCATTATCGCAGGGGGCGGGACCGGTGGGCACCTGTTTCCCGGGATTGCCATTGCGAGGGAATTGGAAAAAAGATGCACGGACACGGCTGTTCTTTTTGTGGTGGGTCGCAGAAGGATGGAGTCGGAAATCCTCAGGCGCTACGGCTTTCAGGTGGAATTTATCGATGTTGAAGGCATGAAAGGCCGCGGATGGAAAAAAGGGCTCGCCGTTTTGAGCATGCTCCCGAGGAGTCTGGTTCAGTCCATGAGAATTATTAAGGATTTCAAACCGTCATTTGTGATGGGAGTGGGCGGCTATTCCGCAGGCCCGTTCTGCCTGGCGGCCAGGCTACTGGGTGTTCCCACGGCCATTCATGAACAGAATTCATACCCTGGGTTGACCAACCGTTTGTTGGCCCGTGTGGTGGATCACATTTTCGTCTCCTTCGCGGAAAGCGCGCCATATTTCAAGAAAAGTATCCTCACGGGGAATCCGGTCCGGCATGAATTACTGTCACCCCCACAAGATTCATTGCCCCCGAACGATAAATTCAGAGTTCTGGTGGTGGGGGGCAGTCAGGGGGCCAGGGCCATCAACGAAGCTTTTGTAAAGGCGTATGGTATTTTGAAAAAATCGGGAAAAAGATTCACCTTCATTCACCAAACCGGTCAGCACGATTACAAAAGGGTACTAGAAAATTACCGAGACGAAGGAGTTGAAGCCCGTGAACTTGAAGCAAATGTGTCTTCCTTTATCAAAGATATGGGTTCAGCCTATCACCGGGCGGACATGGTGGTCAGCCGGGCCGGGGCGACAACCCTGTTTGAACTGGCGGCCCTTGGAAAGCCGTCGATCCTCATCCCCTATCCCCATGCGACCAATGGACACCAGGAAACCAATGCCCGGTCTCTGGCTCGCTCGGGCGGAGCGGAGGTGGTGCTTCAAAAGGATCTGACCCCTGAAGGGCTGGCGAATACCCTTTCAACATACATGGACCATCCGCAACAGTTAAAAAAGATGGGTGGCGCAGCCCGAACTTTCAGCAGACCGGATGCAGACCGAATCATTGTGGATCAAATCTTAAAACTGACGAGCCAGGTGGAAACATGAAACAGTTCGGCAAAGCAAAACATATCCATTTTGTGGGCATCGGGGGCATTGGCATGAGCGGTCTGGCCGAACTGCTGATCAACCTGGGATACACGGTTAGTGGCTCCGATCTAAAGGATTCCACTGCCACCCGAAGGCTTTTGAAAATGGGATGTCGGATCTTCAAAGGTCATGACCGCAATAACATTCAGGACGTCGACGTGGTAGTCTACTCCTCAGCGGTCGGCCTTCAAAACCCGGAACTTCTGGAAGCCAAAGACCGGTATATCCCTGTCATCCCCAGGGCTGAAATGCTCTCCGAACTCATGCGGCTCAAATATGGCGTGGCCATCGCAGGCGCCCATGGCAAAACCACCACCACATCAATGGTCGCCTCCATATTAACAAAGGGGGAACTCGACCCCACGGTGGTAATCGGCGGGCGCCTCGATATCTGGGGAGGATCCAACGCCAAACTGGGCCAGGGGGATATCCTGGTGGCTGAGGCGGACGAAAGCGACGGCTCATTTCTCACGTTGACCCCCACCATCGCGGTGGTGACCAACATCGACCACGAACACATGGACCATTATGGCAGCATGGCGGCCATTCGCCGAACTTTTCTGGACTTCATCAATAAGATCCCCTTTTACGGGACCGCCATCCTCTGCCAGGATAACGAAGAAATTCAAGGCATTATCCCACAGCTAAAAAAGAGATACATCACTTACGGCATGAGCACCCAGGCCGAGGTTAGGGGTAAAAATCTGAAAAACGAGAAGTGGGGGACCAGCCTTGAGATCATTTACCACAATCATTCCATGGGACGTATTTCCGTGGGAATGCCCGGCGAGCACAACGCTTTAAACGCTTTGGCCGCAACCGCAGTAGCACTTGAGCTTGACCTGGAAATGGGAGTCATTCGGGAGGGGCTCACCGCACTTGGGGGTCTTTCGAGACGTCTCCAGATCAAGGGAGAAAAAAACGGGGTTCTGTTTATGGATGATTACGGACATCATCCAACCGAAATTGTGGCGACCCTTAAAACAGTGAAAGCCTGCCGGTCGGAAAAACGGCTGGTCGTTGTGTTCCAGCCACACCGATACACCCGAACCCAGGCCTTACTGGATCGCTTTGTAATCGCCTTTAACGATGCGGATGTCCTTGTGGTGACGCCCATTTATCCGGCGGGGGAACAACCCATCGAGGGGATAACCGCGGAAAATCTGGTCAAGGCCATCAAGGACCACGGACACAAAGAAGCGCTTTTCTGCCCCGATCTTGCGCATGTGGGGCCCACACTGGAAAAATTGACCCGCCCCGGAGACCTTGTTCTGACACTGGGGGCCGGCAACATCAACAAGGAAGGAGAACGGTTTTTGGAGTAGGGGCGAAAAAATTTTCGCCCCTACGGCTGACAAAACATGAACGTTCGTCAAAAAGAAGCCCTTGCGCAAATGACGGGAGAAAGGATCAGGTTCCACTACCCGATGCATCGAGTCACCACATATAAGGTGGGTGGGCCCGTTGAAGCCCTTTGGGAAGCCCGTGACCTTACAACACTTAAAAAGGTCATCCGGTATCTTTCCCTTGAGAACATCCCCTACGGCGCACTGGGCAGGGGGAGTAATTTACTGGTAAAAGACGAAGGCATTGACGGGGTTATGATACTTTTTAAGGGATCACTCGCGGCAATCAAAGCGGGTGCAAAAAAAACCCTGGTATGGGCGGGCGGCGGCGTTCACCTCACTGATTTGATGAGTTGGTGCCGGCAAAGGGGTATGTCGGGCCTGGAATTTCTTACCGGGATACCCGGGACGGTCGGCGGGGCGGTGGCCATGAATGCGGGGGCCTTCGGGCAAGAGATCAATGAAAGAATCAAGACCCTTCAATTTGTGTTTCCCGGGGGCACACAGGTTGAAATGAACCGTTCAGAGCTCAAATTCTCATACCGTCGCCTTCACATGGAAGAAGGGCGATTGGTGACAAACACCTGTTTTAGCCTGAACAAGGCTACACCGAAAGCGGTGTCTGAGAAAATGGGCGGTTTTCTCAAAACTCGAAAACAGACCCAACCCCTGGAGTACCCGAGTGCCGGTTCCGTGTTCAAAAACCCATCCGGCGCCCCGCGTACGGGCGAAAAATCTTTCGCCCCTACCCAAGGGGCGGGCAGGCTTATTGAAAAAGCAGGGCTCAAAGGAAAGAGAATCGGCGGCGCCATGGTTTCGGAGAAACATGCCAACTTCATTGTGAACGAAGGCGGCGCCACCGCAGGAGATATTCTGAGGCTTATGGATCTGGTGCGTCTTGAGGTCAAACGGACGTCGGGCATAGACCTGGAGCCGGAAATCCGGGTTTTGGGGAAATAGGCACGAAGGGTTTGGGCATAACCAAGATCGGTCAATAGGGGCAATTTTAAGATGAGAAAAAGTTTCAAAAAGCAACGGGTTCAGACGGGCAGGCACGGGGACCGGCCCCTACCCCACAACAGGCGAAAACCTTCAAAGATTCCCGTTGCGGGCATTATCCGGAACATCGGTTCAAGTGTTCTGAAAGTCTTTCTGTTTTTGTCTGTTCTGACTGCCATCAGCTTGACCTTCGTCATGCTCTACAACTACCTGCTCTCTTCTCCCTACATGAAACTGGCGCACGTGGAGATCCGGGGGGTTGATAAAAGCACAAAAAATGAACTGCTTCAAATGTGCGGGCTGACATCTGAGCAGGGATTACTGAGTCTCAAGCTCGGCGCTTTGAAAAAACGAATGGAAAAGCATCCATGGGTCAGGAGTGCCACCGTAGAAAGAAGATTTCCAGACACCTTGATTGTGGAGGTACAAAAAGAGGAACCGGTGATGTTGGTCTTGTTGGATCAATTTTTTTACATGAACCGACAGGGACGCCTGTTCAAGCCGGTCTCGCGGGACGAGGAAATGGATTTTCCCATTTTGACGGGTCTTTCCAAAACAGATCCCGGCCAAAAAGAAAAACTGGATCAAACGGCTCATGTGTTGAACGTGCTGAAAGCGCAAAAAGACCGTTGGTCCCTTCAAAACCTGTCCGAAATACATCTGAATAAGAATGGCGGGCTCTCTTTATATTTCAATCATATCCGGGCCGCAATCCGCATTCCCCGGCACAATCTGGCCCGCAACATGGAAACGCTGAAACAGGTGACAAAACATTTAAGCAAAACAGGAAAAATCAACCTTGTGACCCAGATTGACCTGAACCATGTGGATGGCGCAATTGTATCTTTTAAAAAGAATCAGGTTTGAACAACCACGGTGAGGTAATTTATTTATGGGCATGGACATTATTGTAGGCCTGGATATCGGAACCACCAAAATCTGTGCGGTGGTGGGGGAAGTTCGACCTGACGGCCTGGAAATCATCGGGATGGGAAGTCATCCCTCGGAAGGCCTCAGAAAGGGTGTGGTCATCAACATTGAGGACACCGTGAATTCCATCAAAGCGGCCATAGAAGAGGCGGAAACAATGGCCGGCTGTGAAATCGGATCCGTATATGCCGGAATCGCAGGCGGTCACATCGAAGGGGTCAACAAACCGGGCATCATTGCCTTAAAAGAAAAGGAGGTGACAAAAAAGGACATTGAGCGGGTCATCGAAACGGCGAGCGCGGTGGCAGTTCCCATGGACCGCGAAGTCATCCACACGCTGGTTCAGGAATTTATAGTTGATGATCAAGACGGCATCGTAGACCCTTTGGGCATGTCAGGCGTTCGCCTGGAAGCGAAGGTCCACATCGTTACCGGTGCGGTGACCTCCGCACAAAATATCATCAAATGCGCCAACAAAGCCGGACTGGACGTCTATGACATTGTACTGGAATCCCTGGCATCCAGCGAAGCAGTCCTTTCAAAAGAAGAACGTAATCTGGGTGCAGCGCTGATCGATTTCGGGGGTGGAACCACTGATCTCGCCCTGTTTTCCAAAGGCGCCATCAAACACACGTCGGTTCTGGCGCTCGGCGGCGACAACCTGACCTACGACATTTCCGTGGGCCTCAGGACACCCAAACTGGAAGCTGAAAAAATTAAAATCAAGTACGGGAGCGCCCTTTCATCCTTGATCGGCAAAGATGAAACCATTGAAGTCCCGGGAGTCGGCGGCAGAAAGCCAAGAACACTTTCCAGACAAATCCTGGGAGAGATTCTGGAGCCGCGAGTTGAAGAGATCTTCACACTGATTTACCAGGAACTGGTCCGTTCGGGATACGATGAACTTGCCAGTTCGGGAGTGGTCGTGACAGGCGGCTCCGCGGAACTCCCGGGCATCAGCGAAATGGCCGAACAGATATTCAGCGCTCCGGCCCGTGTGGGCTATCCTGAGGAAATCGACGGCCTTGTGGACCTGATTAACAAACCCATGTATGCCACAGCCGTTGGCCTCGTTCTGTACGGCGCCAAAACTTACAAGCAGAAAAAGAAGTTTCGAATTCGGGATTCCAATATTTTTCATCTGGTGATGGCCAGGATGAAACGGTGGTTTAAAGATATTGTTTAACTTTTAAGAAAAAAGGAGGGAACGATGAAATTTGAATTTGTAGATGAAATGGAAAAGGGAGCCTACCATGCCAGGATTAAAGTTCTGGGCATTGGCGGCGCAGGCGGAAATGCCATCAGCAACATGATCAATTCTGATCTCAGGGGCGTGGAATTTATTGTGGCCAATACGGATTGCCAGGATCTTGATCGATCATCCTGCACCCGGAAAATTCAGCTGGGACCTGAAATCACCATGGGTCTTGGGGCCGGGGCGGATCCGGAAATCGGCAGAAACTCCGCCGAGGAAAGTCTTCATGAAATTCGGGAAGCGCTGGATAAATCCGACATGGTCTTTATCACCGCCGGAATGGGCGGCGGAACGGGTACCGGCGCCTCCCCCGTGGCGGCCCGGGAAAGTAAAGAAAACGATGCGCTTACCGTGGCTGTTGTCACCAAACCCTTCAAGTTCGAAGGTGAAAAACGGATGAAACAAGCCTTGGAGGGCATCGAGCAACTCAAAAAGGAAGTTGACAGCATTATTGTCATTCCCAATGAGCGGCTCAAAACCATTGGAGAGAAAACCACCTCTTTTAAGGAACTGATCGCCAAAGCGGATGATGTCCTGCTTCAAGCCGTCAAAGGAATTTCAGATCTGATCATGAGCAGCGGTTTCATCAACCTTGACTTCGCAGACATCAGAAAGGTGATGTCGAGAAACGGAACGGCCATCATGGGCATGGGCCGGGCATCTGGAGAAAACCGGGCCGTTGATGCGGCACAGCAGGCGATCAACAGTCCGCTTTTGGAGGATATTTCCATTGAAGGTGCGAAAGGCCTTTTGATGAACCTGACCGGCCCCTCTGATATGACCATGGAAGAAGTGGATGAAGCTTCAAATTATATCAAAGAGGAAGCCAAGGAAGCAGAGGTATTCTGGGGCCTTGTCTATGATGACAACATGGGAGATGAAATTCAGGTCACCGTGGTTGCAACCGGGATAGATGGGTTGGAGGAAAAAAGGGCCACTGGTCACGTCATGGAGCTGAACAGCGAAGTGCAGAAAAAATCCATTGAGGATTATGACAATGTGGTCAATTTGAGAAATGTAACCATCGAAGATATTGAGGAGGAATGGACCGTAAAAAAGGATGGCGTATGTCTGGATACGCCGACATTTGTGAGAATGGGATCAAAACCGGATAATTCCCTCAAAGAAAATTTTGATAACAAGAAGAAAAAGAGCTTTTTTGATAAATTCCGTATTAAGGACAGTCTGGATTACCCCACTTTCCTTAGAGTAAAGGCGGATTAGTCCGTTAAACCATTTGTGATTGAAAGGTTCCAAAACCCGTGTCTGATGACATCACAGCCCTTTACCGCGCCATATTGGCAAAAGAAAAGGGTGCCATTCGAAAAAACTGGGGGGGGAAGATGCCCGTTGCGTTGGCATTCCCCAACCAATATCGATTGGGTATGTCAAATCTGGGGCTTCAGATCGTCTACCGGCTTCTGAATGAAAGAACGGATGTGGTGGCTGAGCGTTTTTTCCTGCCCGAGGGTCGGGAGATGGCCCTCTACCTTCGTGGTGAAGGGCCTCTTGTTTCCCTGGAATCACAGACGCCGCTGACAAAGTTTGACCTGGCAGCCTTCTCAATATCCTTTGAAAATGACTATCCGAATGTTCTTCAAATGTTGAAAATGGGGAAGGTTCCACTCCTTTCAGAGGAAAGAGGTGAAAAAGACCCTTTTGTCATGGCGGGAGGCGTTGCGTCTTTTCTCAATCCGGAGCCATTAGCGCCTTTTATGGATTTCTTTCTGTTGGGTGAAGCAGAACAGAACCTGCATCCATTCGTGGATGCCTTTCTGGAATTTGGAAGAAATACCGTCAAACGAAGGGACGTGCTCCTTCACCTGGCAAGGAATGTAGCAGGGCTTTATGCACCATCCCTTTACGACGTGGCATACAAAAAAAACGGAACACTGAAGCATTTTTTTCCGTCAGTAAAAGATGTGCCCGAGAAAGTTAAGGCATTACATGCTCCAAAAGGGGGATTTACGGATAAGGGGATGCCGCTTTCATGCATCACCACTCCGGATACCGAATTCGGCAGCAAGGTCCTTGTGGAGGTCAGCAGAGGTTGTGGTCATGCGTGCCGTTTCTGTGCAGCAGGCTATGTTTACCGCCCACCGCGGGTTTACGGGGAAAGCAACCTTAAGGAAGGTGTTAACGCAGCCCTCAAACGGTGCCCCCAGGTAGGCCTGGTGAGTCCTGCCGTATCGGACGTACCGGGAATAGAAGCATTAATGGGCATGATTCACCACGATGGCGGCAGGTTTTCAGTTTCATCCCTGAGGGCCGAAAACCTGACCCGGAGTCTTCTGAAACATCTGAAAGAATCAGGCCAGAAAACCATCGCCATTGCGCCTGAGGCGGGGAGTCAGAGACTTCGAAATATCATCAACAAGCATTTGACAGAGGAACAGATTCTAAGCGCTGCCCGCATGATCTCCGGTGTCAGCAATTTTTCAATCAGGCTTTATTTCCTCATGGGGCTTCCCACCGAAAGCTCCCGGGATGTGAATGAAATTACCGAACTGGTCAAAAAAATCAAGCACCAGATGGTCAAGGAATCGGCGGCCAGAGGAAAAATCGGTCGCATTAAACTCAGTGTCAATTGTTTTATCCCAAAACCCTTTACCCCTTTTCAGTGGTTTCCCATGGAAGAAGTCGGGTCGCTAAAAAAAAACCAACAGCAGCTGAAAAAATCGCTTGTTAAATCCGGTGGCATTATGGTTAATTCTGACGTTCCCAAATGGGCCTACATCCAGGCATTGCTCTCACTTGGGGATAGACGGGTGAGCACCATACTGCAAAGTGCGCACAAACTGAATGGCAACTGGAAGAAAGCCATGCAGCTTTCTCAGATAAACCCTGATTTTTTCGTGCATCGCCCAAAAAACCTTGATGAACTGCTTCCGTGGGATTTTATTGACCACGGGATTACAAAGAAGCATCTTGAAACAGAATACCATCTGGCGCTTGAGGGCAGGTTATCGGATATCTGCAGGGTGGGAGAGTGTGTTCGGTGCGGCGTATGCCGGGAAAAATCTAAATCGAGGGAATCATAATGCTTAGACAACTCGCTGTCGGCCCTTACCAGGCCAACTGCTACATTCTGGGTTGCGACCAGACCCAAGAGGGCCTGGTCATCGACCCGGGGGATGAAGCCGTTCGCATTGTAACGGAGATCTCCAAATTGGGGCTTAAAATCCGCTATATCCTCATCACCCACGGTCATGTGGATCATGTGGGGGGTGCCGGGGAATTGAAAGAAATCACCAAAGCCCCCGTATGGATACACCCTCTGGATGCGGGCGCCTTGGGCTTCCCCGCTGATGGGGATTTGTTTGAAGGCCAGGAAATCGCTTTGGGGAAATTCACCCTTTCGGTGATCCACACCCCGGGCCATTCCCTTGGAGGCGTCTGCTTTCATGCACCGGGAGCGGTCTTCACCGGTGACACCCTGTTTGCCGGTTCCATCGGACGGACGGACTTTCCCGGCGGCAATCACGAGCAATTGATCCAGGGCGTTGTGGAAAAGATTTTCCCCCTCGGCGATGAATTGCGCGTCTATCCGGGTCATGGCCCCCACAGCACCATCGGCCAGGAAAGAAAATTCAACCCGTTTTTCAGGGGTTAGGACTCGATCAAATCCGAACCGTCATGTTATCGTGCGCCACGGTAACGGAATAGGGAACATCGTGGTCCGAGAGAATCCGGTCCACGGTTTTCTGCCATTGCGCTTGGTTTCCGGGGATGGGATACGGATCCTCCCCCCGGAGCGGCTTCAAGGGATCTTTGGGTTCGTATTTCTTGGCCATATGGTTCGCCGGATCCCCCGGGACCCTGTCCGCATCTCCCATATGGACCAGGAAGGTTTCTTTTTGGGGCTCCAATCGTTTTATATATTGAATGGCATTCTGAAAACTCATATGGCTCGGCCGGTTGTCAACAGGCTCATTCAGCCAGAAAGACTGCATAATCAAATGGTCACATCCCACCAACTCTGAGGACATATCCGGAATGTGGGCAAAATCAGACGTGTACAGAAGTTTCGTTTCCGCACCCGAACGATCCCGGCCCTGAACCACAAATCCAACGGAACCTTTAGCAAAATTCCCGTGGTCTGTCTTAAACGGAAAAACCCGGAATGGTCCCTGCTCGAACCATTGCCCGGGTTCAATTGCCACAAACCGGATTACCCCCAGTTTTTCCAGATAGGCGAATCTGGCCTCAACCACTTCATGTGTCTGATGGGTCAGATAGACCGGAATAGGCGAAAACTCTTCCTTTGGCAGCACCCTTTTATACACAAAAAGTTCGTCCAGCCCGATATAGTGGTCATTATGTTCATGGCTGATCAGAACCGCATCGATTTTTTTCACCTTGTTCCGCGACAGTTGTTCTTTGGCATCGGGTCCACAATCAATGAGCAAGGTGGCATCACCTTCAGTCAAAAGGATTGACGTGCGGTCCCGCCGTTCCTGTTGCGCCCTCATTTCTTTGCAGATGGCGCAGTCGCAGTTCATTTCGGGCACCCCCCATGCGGCGCCGGTTCCTAAAAATGTGATATCCATTATGTTCTGTTTCCCCTGTTCATCTGGAAAGTCTTTACGCTTTCTCATAAAGGGCCAAGACCCCTTCCATGGGGCTGAGTTCCTTCATGAGTCGAAACCCCGGATAACGGGGCATTATTTTGTGAAGCCCATAGACCATGTAAACAGCGCCTTTCTTTGCCTTTTCCGCCAGCATATGCGCAAACTCCTCATTCATGATCAAGTAAGTGTAAAAAAAATCGAAATCGGCCAGATCGAGACCCGTTTCATGAATGATTTGACCATGGACCGTTTCATCCGTAGCGTCTCCTTGAAACAGGTAGACATTTTCATTGGGGGGCGATATTCCCGCCGTCTTCAATGTTTCCAGCAGTTCCCTTCTCAGCGGATCATATTCATCCAACGTCCATTCATCCAGTTCAACACCCACGGAGACGCGCATCAGATAACTGAAAAAGAGATTGACCCTGCCATCGGCGCATCCCATATCCAAAAAAGCACTTTGACCCGGTATGATGATGTTCTCCGCGATCAAACGCTCCGCGCAGGCCAGAAGGGTCGTCAGGTTCGTGGACCGCCTGAACCCCAGAGGACCCACATCACCCACCCGTCTTGCGTCAAAGAATTGGGAAAGTTTGATCAGGCTGTTTTTTATTCCGTCGTCCATGTTCTAAACACACGTTTAACCTGTTCATTCAACATGAAGAGGCCGTTTATTTCCACCCCCTCCACTTCCTGAAGGTCGTTGAGAACGGAAGGTTGAAGGTTGTTCGTAATTTTTTTGCACATATAGTTGA
>JABGPV010000143.1 GCA_018644785.1 Deltaproteobacteria bacterium
ATCCATTTTGAATCTTCAAAAAGTGCCGCGAACCATTGAAGGGCTTGATATCTCAAACCTGCAGGGCGTTAATGCAGTGGGCGTTGTGGTGGCTTTTAAAGACGGCGAACCCGACCGTGGAAACTATTTGAATTATCGCATCAAGCACATCGACGGCATTGATGATTACGGTATGATGGCGGAAGTGGTGGAACGGCGTATTGCCAGACCACCCCTGCCGGATCTTTTTCTGGTGGACGGTGGGAAGGGGCACCTGTCTGCTGTGAAAAAGGTGCTGGATCGTCAACTTGAAAGAAACGGCGCTCCCCCTTTACCCGAGGTGATTTCTCTTGCCAAGCCGGATGAGTTCCTGGGAGAGAGGCATGACAAGATCTATATTCCCGGTAGAAAAAACCCCATTCGACTGGGACCCGATCATCCCGTTCTGTTTCTGATGATGCGGATCCGCGATGAGGCGCACCGTAGGGCGGTGACCTATCATCGAAAACTGAGATCCAAGAGTCTGACCCGAAGTGTTCTGGATGGCATCCCCGGCGTGGGAAAACAGCGTAAGAAATCTCTTCTCAAGTATTTCAAGGGGATCCATAGCATCGCCAAGGCAGAAGTTGAAGAATTGTGTGCTGTGCCCGGCATCAACCGGGATTTGGCCCTCAAGATTACGGATAGGTTGTCAAGCGGCCATGCGAAGGAAAAGGGTGGCCAGGCCCAGGTAGATGAAAAGGCTCAGGATGTCATTTGAAGTGGTGACAAAGGGTCCGGCAGCCAGTGCGGGGTCCACATTGAGACGTTTCAATGCCAGGGGAACTGCGGCCCCGATCACGCCCGATAAGATGATAATGAGAAAGAGTGCCGTGTCCACAAGCAGTCCCAGTCGGTAGTCCCCCACCCAGAACCCCACGATCAGGCCCAGGATGCTCCCGCAAATGATGCCGTTGATCAGGGCGACCCGCAATTCCATCCACAGCCGTCTTCCGATGTTAACCAGCCCGATATCTCCGGTTGCAAGTCCCCTGACCACCACCGTGGCGGCCTGGGTGCCGGTGTTACCCCCCATGGCCATGACCACCGGGAAAAAAAATGACAGGGAGATCATGGTTTTGATGGACGCTTGAAACTGGTGGATGACCACTGCGGCAAAGACCCCCCCCAACAGCGCTGCAATGAGCCATGGCAACCTGGCCCGGGAGATCTTAAGGGTGGATTCCTCGGTGATTTCCTGGTCGATAACGCCCGCCATGAGCGACATGTCTTCATCAACCTCTTCTTCGATAACGTCAATAATGTCGTCATGGGTGATACGGCCCACCAGGCGGAATTGGTCGTCCACCACCGGTATGTTGACCAGGTCGTATCGTCTCACGATATTGGCCACCTCTTCCTGGTCCGTGTCTGCTTCCACGGAAATAACATCAGGATTCATGATTTTGCTGATTTTTCGATCTTCAGGCTCGAGCACCAGGTCTTTCAGGGAAATAACCCCTACCAGTCTCTGGAAATCATCCGTGACCCAGATATAGTAGAGGTTTTCAACCTCTTTTCCCTCTTCCCGAACGGTCTTGATGGCGTCTCCCACGGTGACGTCGGCTTTTACCGCGACAAACTCCAGCGCCATGAGGCCCCCGGCCGTGTCGTCGGGAAAAGGCAGCAGCTTCTCAAGTTCTCCCGAGACCTGGTCGTCGACGGATTCGATGACTTCCTTGGCCCGTTCCGCCGGCAGGTCGCCGACCAGGTCAGCGGCATCGTCGGAATCCAGCTCCGCCACGATGTCGGAGATGGCTTGGTTATCAAGATCTTTCAGGATGCGTTCCTGGACCGGCGGTTCGATTTCAACCAGCACGTCGCCTGCGCCCTCCGGTTCCAGAAGCTGGAAAATGGCAATCCTTTCGTTGGCGGCGAGGTGCTCAATAAGGTCCGCCACATCTGCCGGTCGCATTTCAGCAATCAGTTTCTTGAGTGCGCCGAGTTTTTCCAGTTCTACCAGGGTCTTGACTTCGTCAATAAACCTGGCTTCCATGGATCTTGCCTTGAAAGCCGTCAAGATTTACTCCTTCTTGAAGTTCCCTTGTTCGATGGGGGCGTGTGTTTCAAACTTTTCAGTTGTTTCGGAATCATTTCGTCCAGGTCATTGAGGCTCTTTATTTTGGGTTTTATTTCCTTGAGCGGTATTTCAGCTCTGGCAGCAGACCTGTGCCCTCCGGCGGAGCCCCCCCAGGGTTCGAAAAGCTTCTTGGCGGTTTTGCCGGCGTTTCCCCTGAAACTGGCATTTCTAAGAATAATGATCAGTTTTCTATCATACACCCCGGCGACGATGCTCCATTCGGTCTCAGCCAGCTTCATGAAAAAATCAGCGATAATAACCAGCGTATCGGGATTATCAACGTTTCCCATGTTCACGTAGGCCATATCGTTGATAAACACCAGCCCATCTATGGCCACGCGAAAATCGTCCAGAGCATGACGGCTCAACTCCGAAGACTCAATCTTCTTGATGGTGTTCATGTTGGCGTACCGATACAGGTATTTGAATGCGTTCACGTCCTTGGAGAGTGAATCCCTGACAAAATTATTGGTGTCGGTTTTAATGCCGTAAAAAAGGGCGGTGGCCAGCCGCGTTGAGGGAGCCACTTTCATGCTTTTGAGATACTCGCACATGATGGTGGCGTTGGCGCCATAGTTCTCCCTGATGTCCATGAAGGTCGCTCTGGACTCGGGATCGACGGGATGATGGTCGATAATGATATCAAACGGATGGTTCTTGAAGGGGGGATAATGGCTGGGTTGAGAGTCCACCATGGCCCATTTTGTTAACTTTCGGCCCCGCATGGAGCGAATACGGCGTTGTTTGATGTTCAGTAAGCGGATCATGGCCAGGTTATCGGGCCGATCGATGGCGTTTACGTGCAGGATCTCCACCTTCCTGAGTTTCCGCCAGAACAACCGTTTCAAAGCCAGAGCGCTGGCCATGGCATCCGGATCGGCGTTTATGACGATGCCTAAGGCGTCATCGGACGAAACGGTTTCCAGGAGCCTCTGGCATCTCTCCGTCTGGCTCGTGGATTTTGAAAAGGGATGCTCCATCACGGGTTGTGTCATGGCTTTTTCCAGTTCTGTTTTGACGTCATCATTGAAAATAATTCCGGACGATATCTCAAAGTCTAAAAAGATACAATGCAAAAGAAACCAGGGGGGGCTCTCACCAGGGCCAGACGGACCTCAGGTATTCAAGGCTGGGTTCGAGATCCTCTTCCCTGTGGGGTTCAAGGGTGACGGCTAAGGGATGGATTTGATGGGAGTCCAGATCTTTGAAGAGCTGCTGAAAGTTGATGCTCCCGAGACCGAGCGCCCAATGATCGTCCCGTTCTCCATTGTTGTCGTGCAGGTGCAGTTGCTGAAGGTGCCCGGACATGGATTTTACCCATTGGCGCAATGAAACGGCACCAAAAACCGCCTGATGGCCGATATCCAGGCAGAAGCCCACGTTGTGGGATTTCAGGCCCTCAATGAGCGGCAGTATCTCGGAGGGGTCTTTTTCGTAGACGTTTTCCAGCATCAGGCGGGTTCCGTCCCGTTTGAATGCTGCGGCGATGGGGTTCCATGTTTCCAGACTCTTTTCGATCCATTGTTCCATTATGGGCCAGTATCTCTTGCGGTCATAGCCGGTGTGGCAGACCACGGTTTTCGGTTTGAATACGGGCACCAGGGAGGCGAGCCGGTGGAACCGCTGTCGGGAAATTTTTAGAATCTCCGGGTCCGGCGAACCGGGGGAGAGGTCCATGAAGGGTCCGTGAAGGGTAATGGTGCGACCGGCCTGATGAAACTTTCTTGCAACGCCTTCGGCATCGGAAAATGTCATGAGATCCAATGCCTCCGCGTCAAATCCGATTTCAGGGTTGAGCTGATATTCAAGGAACTTGTCCAGATATCCATCTATAAGCATCCGGTAAGGGATATTGACCTGTACGTGGTCGGTCAAGGGGTTTTCCATTTAAAGAGTACTCCATTATTTGATAGGCATTTATGGTTTACAAGGTATTGCCATTAAGATATAAGCGTACAAAAAATATCTCATAACCCATTTTAAACAGTGTTGTCATGCAAAAAGCCATTCTAAGCCCCATTTGCTCGGGCCTGGTGATTCCTGGGCTGGGGCAGATCATCAATCAGGATCTGAAAAAAGGCATTATCATCCTTTGTGCCGTATTCGCCCTGTTTGTGGCGGGTATCATCCGACTTTTTCAGATTATCAATTCTGTTTTCAGGTCAGGGCACACGGATCTTTCGGATCCCCAGGCGCTGATGGCAAGGCTCGGCGCCGAGGATATGACCATGCTCTGGTTTCTGGGGGTCGCTTTTGCCATCCTGTGGATTTATGCGGTGGCGGACGCATATGTGGGGGGAAGAAAAATGGATCAGCTTGAAAACGGGGATCACACACAATGAAGGCCTATTTTCTGGATGAAATAGCCTCGGAAAACATGAATAAAATTACCGAGTTTCTAAAGGGTAACGCTTCAGGGTCAACAATGGAGCAGGTTTTCTGGGTGAAGTTCCCCGAGGATCTTTTGAGCCCCCTCCAGTTTCAGCATACCGCTTGTCAACCCCATGCTTTTGCGGTGGAACTGGGTTCTACTTGGGTTAAACTGGAGTTTCTTGTGCGTTCCCTGGAAACCATGAAATGCGATTGCACCGCTTATTGCACGAACCCGCAACGGGATTACATCATCAATTTTGCAGACCGGATGCTGGATCAGCTGGAAGTGAGTACTTGAAATCCCACATCTGAATTGTTGAATCGTTTATTCTTGAACCTGGAGGCTTGAGCACCATGGACTATAAGAAAACACTTAACCTGCCCAAAACCAAATTCCCCATGAAAGGGAACCTGGTCAATAAGGAACCGGAGATCCTCGAACGGTGGGAGAAGGAAAATCTATACGAAACAATCCGGGAACTTTCAAAGGGCAGACCCCGATACATGCTTCATGACGGACCGCCCTATGCCAACGGCAATATTCATATGGGGACCGCCTTTAACAAGGTATTGAAGGACATTATCATCAAATCAAAACAGATGGCCGGTTTTGATGTGCCGTATGTTCCCGGCTGGGATTGCCACGGACTGCCCATTGAGCATAAGGTGGATGGGGAGCTGGGGGCGAAAAAACGGGAGATGACCCAGGCGGAAGTGAGAGGGCACTGCCGCCGGTACGCGGAAAAATATATCGATATCCAGCGTAACGAGTTCAAGCGCCTGGGCGTTCTGGGAGAATGGGATCGACCCTATCTCACCATGAACTATCCCTATGAAGCCACCATCGTCAGGGAGTTCGGAAAGTTTGCCCTGAACGGCAGCCTGGTTCGGAGCAAAAAACCCATCTATTGGTGTACCTCCTGCAAAACGGCCCTTGCGGAAGCCGAAGTGGAATACGAGGAGCACACATCCCCCTCGATTTTTGTCAAATTTCCCATGATTTCCGATTTTGCGGCCCTGGACCCGGTTTTTGAGGGAAAACAGGTCTCCGTTGTGATCTGGACCACCACCCCCTGGACCCTCCCCGCAAACCTGGCCATTGCGTTGCATCCTGATTTACCTTATGTGGCGGTGGAAACCTTTGAAAACGAGGTTATGATCCTGGCCGAAGGTCTTCTGGATGAGTGCATGGAGACCTTCGGTATCGATTCCCATAAAATTCTGAAAACGCTTCGGGCCGGTGACCTGGAGAATCTGGAAGCCAGACACCCCATTTTTGACCGTCCCTCGATGATTGTACTGGCCCCCTATGTAACGCTAGAGAGTGGCACGGGTTGTGTCCATACGGCCCCCGGGCATGGTCGGGAGGACTACGAAACCGGTCTCAAATACGGTTTGGAGGTGTACTCACCGGTGGATGATGCCGGCCGGTTCACCCTGGATGTGGAACACTTTTCAGGCATGGAGGTGTTTGAGGCCAACCGGCCCGTCATTGAAAAGCTCACGGAGCTTGGCGCCCTGGTAAAGGAACAGAAGATTACCCATGAATATCCCCACTGCTGGCGCTGCAAAAAACCGGTGATTTTCCGTTCCACGGAACAATGGTTCATTTCCATGGACAAGACGGGCTTGAGGGATGCGGCCCTCAGTGCCATTAATGAGGTGAACTGGTTTCCCTCCTGGGGCCGCGACCGGATTTACAGCATGATCGCTAACCGGCCTGACTGGTGTATTTCCCGCCAGAGATCCTGGGGGGTTCCCATCACCGTGTTCTTTTGCAAAAAATGCGGTGAAGTGGTCGTTTCCCAGGAGATTATCGACCATGTGGCGGCAATGGTGGAAAAATCAGGCGCGGATATCTGGTTTACGGCCTTGGAAAAAGAATTGCTTCCTGAAAACACCACCTGCCCGGCTTGCGGGGGGGATGATTTTGAAAAGGAAACCGACATTCTGGATGTGTGGTTTGATTCCGGTGTGAGTTACGCGGCGGTCATGGAAAACCGTCCCTACCTGGACAGCCCCGCGGATCTTTATCTGGAAGGGAGTGACCAGCATCGGGGGTGGTTTCACAGTTCCCTTTTGTGCTCGGTGGGCACCCGGAACCAGGCGCCTTATCGAAATGTTCTGACCCACGGGTTTGTGGTGGATGGCAAAGGAAAAGCCATGCACAAATCCGCCGGCAACGTGATTCCGCCCAAGTCCCTGATCAAGAGCCATGGGGCGGAAATGATCAGGCTCTGGGTGGCGGGAGAAGACTATCGCGACAACATTCGGATCTCCAAGGAAATCCTTCAGCGTTTAACGGATGTTTACCGGCGCATTCGAAATACCTGCCGGTATCTCCTGGGGAACCTGCGGGACTACAACCCTGAAACCGATGGGGTTCCCTATGAACAAATGGAAGAGCTGGACCAGTGGGCCCTTCATCAGCTTCAGGGCTTGACGAAGCGTATTGTAAGTGCCTATGAGACGTTTGATTTCCATCTGGTTTACCACCATCTTCATAACTTCTGTGTCCTAGACCTCTCTTCATTTTATCTGGATATCATCAAGGATCGCCTCTATACTTCCCCTCAAACCTCTACCCAAAGACGGTCCGCCCAGTTTGCCATGAATGAGATTCTGGAAACCCTGGTGCGGCTTATGGCGCCGATCCTTGCCTTTACCGCCGATGAAATCTGGCAATACATGGGCGGCGAAGACCGTTCTCCCAGTGTTCATGCGGATGTTTTTTCACCCCTCAAAGAGGTGTTTTTGAATCCCGATCTGGCCGGTCGCTGGGACGAAATTCTCGCTGTGCGAAAAGAGGTGACCAAAACCCTGGAACTGGGGCGGAAAGAAAAAATCATCGGGCATCCCCTGGATGCGGCGGTGACGTTGGGGGTTTCGCCTGAACTTGACGAAAAATTAAGCGCCTATGCTGATCAGTTAAGTTCTATTTTTATTGTTTCGTCGGTGATTCTGACTGACATTGACCAGGTTAAAGGGGGTATTGAAAGCGAGACGGTTCCCGGGCTCAAGGTAGTTGTGGCCCCTTCCACCGATCCCAAGTGCGAACGTTGCTGGATGCACGATGATACCGTAGGCGACGACCATGAACATCCAACTATCTGTAAGCGATGCCGAAACGTTCTGGACATAATTACCTCCTGATCATCTGGCCTGCACTGCTCATTGTCTGTCTGGATCAGGTTTCGAAGATCATTGTGCTTAGAGGTCTCAGGATCTATGAGAGCGTGCCGGTGATCAAGGGGTTTTTTAATCTGGTCCATGTGCGAAACCGGGGTATGGCGTTTGGATTTATGAACCGGCCGGATATGGATTTTGGTTTCTGGATCCTGGTTTCGGCCACAATTCTCGCTATTGTCCTGCTATCGTTCTGGTTTTATCGTATGGAGGGTGAAAGCAACTGGACGACCCTGGGCCTCTCGCTCATCCTGGGTGGGGCCCTGGGTAACCTCATTGATCGGATAAGACTTCATGAAGTGATAGATTTCCTTGATTTTTATGTGGGCGCCCATCACTGGCCCGCCTTCAATGTGGCAGACGCTGCCATTACGGTGGGGGCCATCATGGTGGGTTTGTGCCTTTTCTTCGAGTCTCCTGTAAAAAAACCGCCTCTTCCTGAAAACGCCGGGGATTAAAAAGTAAGCGTCGAGGAATGCACCTAAAAATTCCATCCATTGACTTAACATCCACTTATAGTATAAATTCCCTCAGAAGGGCATCTGTTTTAGGATGAACTCCGTAACCTTGCAACCTGACCGCTCTTGATTTCTTCCACCGGGGCGCGATGAGGCATTCCCCTGATGAAACTGTTCTTCAAGATCCTGTTGTGTTTTATCTTGATTGTTGTGGTTTTCGGCCTCTGTGTCGGTGCCTATTTTGGTTACCTGTGGTCCAGCAATCTTCCCTATGTGGGGTCTGTAAAGGATTACAGGCCGCCGGTTATCACCAGAATTTACAGCGAAGATGGCCAGGTGATCGGAAGGCTCTGGGAGGAGAAACGGACCGTTGTGCCCGTTTCAGGACTACCCCGGCATTTGATCAATGCCTTTGTCGCTGCTGAAGACGCGCGGTTTTTTGAGCATCAGGGCGTGGACGTTCAAGGCATTGCTCGTGCATTTTTGAAAAACCTGTCGGCTGGGAAGGTTGAGCAGGGGGGGAGTACCATCACCCAGCAGGTGACCAAATCACTGATTCTCAAGAATGTCAAGAAGACCTATCGCCGAAAGGTCCGTGAAGCGATCTTATCCGTTCAACTGGAAAAATCATTTCCCAAAGAACATATCCTGTTTCTCTATCTCAACCAGATTTATCTGGGGCAGGGCGCCTACGGCGTCGAGGCGGCAAGCCAGACCTATTTCCGCAAACCCGCAAAAGATCTGAATCTTGCCGAAGCGGCTCTCCTGGCCGGGTTGCCCCAAGCGCCGGCCAGGTATTCGCCGGTTTCCCATTTTGATCGTGCCAAGGCCCGTCAGAAATACGTTCTTACAAGGATGTATGAAGAAGGATTCATCACAGAAGCATCTCGTGATCAGGCGCTGCAAGCCACCTTTCAAATTCACGGGAAAGAAATCAACACCTTTGAAAGGGCGCCTTACTTTTCCGAACATGTTCGGCGGTATCTTCTGAAAAAATATGGGAAGGACCTCCTCTATCGCGGGGGGCTCAAGGTCTATACAACACTGAACTTGAAAATGCAGGTTCTCGGCCGGGAAGCTCTGGACAGGGGTTTGATTGAACTGGACAAACGTGAAGGGTATCGGGGCCCCCTTAAACATCTTTCGGAGGTTGAGATCCGGGATTATGAAGCCCGGGCTTCAAAAGAATTTTCCATTTCAAACCCGAAAGTCGATTCGGTGGTGAAGGGGTTGGTGACCCAAGTGGATGACAAAAGGAAGGAAGTCTCCATCCGATTGGGAAAAGAGATGGCGTACCTTCCGTTGAAACAGATGAAATGGGCAAGAAAACCCAACATAAAAGTGCCGTATTACGAAGCACGCGTCAGAAAGCCTTCTTCCGTATTAAAACCCGGCGATGTGGTGCTGGTGAGAATCCTTAAAAAGTACAGTGATGCTACGTCTAAAAAAGGCAGTGGGAAAAAAGGAAAGGGCAGAAATAAGCAGAAGGCTTTCACCTGGACGGTTGCTTTGGAACAGAGGCCGAAAGCACAGGGGGCACTGGTCTGCATGGATGCAGAAACCGGTGAAGTGAAAACCATGCTGGGAGGGCGCAGTTTTGATGTGAGCCAGTTTAACCGGGCCATACAGTCCAGGCGGCAACCGGGTTCCGCTTTCAAGCCCTTGATCTATTCCGCGGCTCTGGACCGGGGCATGAGTCCGGTGACGATTATCATGGATTCTCCCTATGTCTCCTCTCCCAATGAGGCTGGGGAGATTTGGAAACCCAAGAATTACAAAAAAAAGTTCTACGGTCCCACACTGATCAGGACGGGTCTCGCCAAGAGCAGGAATGTGATTACCGTCAAAATCCTAAACAAAATCGGTGTGAATTATGCCATTCGCTATGCCAGAAGCCTAGGCATCGAATCTGATTTGACCCCGGATCTTTCACTGGCGCTGGGTTCATCCGGTGTTTCACTCATGGAACTGACCCGCGCATACGCCGCCTTTGCCAATGGCGGAACGCTGGTGAAGCCGTTTTTCATAAAACGGGTCCTGGACCGCGGCGGGAATGTCATTGAAGAGAATCAGCCGGAAACGGAACCGGTTATTTCAAAGGAAACGGCGTTTGTTATGACGGATTTGTTGAAGGCCGTCGTGAGCGAGGGAACGGGCTGGCGTATCAGGGCTCTGAAGCGACCTGTTGCCGGTAAGACCGGCACGACCAACGATCTTCGGGATGCGTGGTTCATGGGATATACCCCGGGTCTGGCTACCGGTGTCTGGGTGGGTTACGATGACTCCCGTGAGATGGGAAAGGGGGAAACCGGTTCCAGGGCGGCCAGCCCCATCTGGCTGAATTTTATGCAGGAAGTTCTGGCCGGAGAGCCGGTAAAGGACTTCAAGGTGCCCAAAGGGGTTGTTTTTGCCAAGATAGATGGAAAAACAGGTCATCTGGCCGGGCGACATTCCAAAAAGACCGTTTTTCAGGCGTTTAAAGAGGGAAGCGAGCCCAAGCAATACGCCCCTAAAGCGTCCGCGGCCGGAACGAAATCCTTTTCACAGTTTGATGTGGACTCCCGGTTTGATATGGATGTTCAGTAGCATCAGTCGCAGGGCCTTTCAGGAGAAAAAGAGATGCGGGAGAAAAGATTCGCCAGTGTGCTGATGGGGCTTTTTCTGTTGTGCCTGCTTTGTTTTCCCATCGCCTGTGCGGTCAATCCCGTGACTGGTGAGCACCAGTTGATGCTGTTAAGTGAGGAAGAAGAGATCAGGCTCGGGCAAGAAACCGATTCCCGGGTGGTCAGCGAATATGGCATTTACAGAGACGACCGGTTAACCGGCTACCTGGATGGTGTGGGAAAGAGACTGGCAAAGATTTCCCATCGTCCGGGGCTTCCCTACGAGTTCAAGGTCCTGGACACCCCCGTGGTAAACGCATTTGCCGTGCCGGGTGGTTACGTCTATTTTACCCGCGGCATTCTGTCCAACCTGAACAGCGAAGCGGAACTGGCCTGTGTTATGGGGCACGAACTGGGTCATATTACCGCCCGCCATTCGGCCCAGCAGTACAGTCGCGCTCAGCTGGCCCAGTTAACCCTGGGCAGCGCCATGATGTTCTCTCAGACCCTGCAGGTACTGGCGCCGCTGGCGCAGATGGGGGTGAGTATGCTGTTCCTCAGTTACAGCCGGGACAATGAGCGGGAAGCCGATGACTTGGGGGTTGCCTATTCCAGCCAGGCGGGCTATGACGCCACCCATATGGCGCTTTTTTTTGAAACCCTTGAACGGATGAAACCGGTATCGGATAAAAGTGGTCTGCCGGAATGGTTCTCCACCCATCCCAACCCGGAAGACCGTATCGGCGCTGTTCAGCGAGAGGCCCGAAAATGGCAGAAAGACCTGGGGCTGAAAAATTTCAAGGTCAATCGTGATGCCTATTTAAAACGGATCAACGGAATGGTTTACGGAGAGGACCCTCAGGAAGGGTTTGTGGAAAAAGGTGTCTTTTACCATCCCCTCCTTCGGTTTCAATTTCCGGTCCCCGAAAACTGGACCTTTCAAAATACCCGCAGCATGGTGCAAATGACCAGCCGGAACAAGGATGCGGCCATCATGTTTACGCTGTCTTCTGCAAAATCCCCGGATGAGGCCGCAAGAAATTTTGTTCAGAAGAACCGCGCGCGGTTGATGGCTTCCGACCGAAGGGACATCAACGGTTTATCGGCTGTTCGGACCGTATCCAGGGTTATGACCCACCAGGGAACCCTTGAAATCATGTCCAATTATGTTCAGAAAGGGGCCAAGGTCTATGAGTTCCACGGCCTGGCTCCGGAGAACGTTTTTCGGTCGTATCAGTCTGTATTTCAGAACACCATGGGCGGGTTCAGGCAGCTGACGGACAAACGGATGTTGAACCGAAAACCCTATCGCATTCAAGTCGCCCCCGTACCCAGGACCGGAACCGTGAAGCAGGCGTTGAAGGCCCTGGGCGCGCCGGACAGAAAGCTTCAAGCCTGGGCGGTCATGAATGGAAAAACCCTGGATGAAACGGTACGGGCCGGGATGTTGCTGAAAATTGTGAAATGACGAGATCCCAATCGCGGCGGTTTTGGCATCAAAAAAGGGCGTAGATAAAGGGAGCCACAGCGCTGCCTTCGGTAAAGACAATCAATGCTCCGAACAGGGCCAGCGTGAGCAGTATGGGAAGAAGCCAGTAACGCTTCCTGATCCGCAGGAACTCCCAGAATTCGCTAAAAATAGATTGATTCGCCACCTGTATATCTCCTTAATATCGTTTCAAGAATCTCGCTTTCGACTGTGCCGGTTCGGTTCTGTCCACCCAGTAGGACGGCGTTTTCCTATCGAACTTCAGCGAAATCGGTTTTCCGCCAATAAGCGTCTTTATTATCCCGGAAGGCGTAATCACCAGGTAATAGGCCAGGATGAGAATGACCACGGTGATTATTTTCCCTATGAAGTGAGAGATTTTGAGCCATCCCGAGTAAACGGGCCGCAAGCGTGCCGGAAACAGGATGAATCCCAATCCGATGGAAGAAAGGGCACCGAAAAAACAAGCGGGGATGGGTTTTCCCATCCAAAGTCCCAGCACGCACAAACCGCCAAAAAACAGGAGTGCCACAACACCGAATTTTCGAACCTCTTTCTTGTCAATCGAGCTCAAGTGTTTCCCTCCAGTCGGGGGCTTCTTCCCATGTGGGTTGATCTTCTTTCAGGAGCATGCAGTTCTCCATGATCAACACATCCATCTCCGTCCTCATAAAGCAACGGTAGGCATCTTCCGGGGTGCAGACGATCGGTTCACCCCTTACATTGAAGCTGGTATTGACGATTACCGGACACCCGGTCAGTTTGTCAAATTCTGAAATCACCTCGTAATAGTCCCTCTTGTCCTTTTTACTCACGGTCTGAAGCCGGGCAGAGTAGTCCAGATGGGTAACCGCGGGGATGTCGCTTCTTTTGACTTTCAGACGTTCCAACATGGGGATATTTTCCCCTGATGGCTGGGGAAGTTGTTTGTTTTTTCTGACATTTGCGGTCAAAAGCATAT
>JABGPV010000144.1 GCA_018644785.1 Deltaproteobacteria bacterium
GGCGGGGTGCTTGAAACTGACTTTGGTCGGGTAACACAACGGGATTCGCTCAAGGCGATACAGTATATTGACATTAATGTAAGGGGGAGACGTTACAGTATTTGTTTGTTAGCAGCCGAACACTATCATTGACCATTACGGTCTTCCTATGGATACATGGATAGCAGGAATTGAATAAAGGGAGGGGATCTCGTGCGTAAACGAACAACCATTTTCACCATTATCCTGTCACTCCTGTTTGTCTCCGGCCTCTCAGCTGCACAGAGAGGTATCAAGGTCACTGCTAAATCAGGGGACAGTGTCGTCTACCTGTACAAGGATTACCATGCTCTGGTAGTAGGTGTCGGTGATTATGACTACTGGCCGGATCTACAGGGCGCCGTGAAGGATGCAAAAGAGGTTGCTGAACAACTGGAAAGATCAGGTATCAAAACGAAACTTGTTCTGAACCCCACCTCCCGTGAACTCAAAAGGGCACTCAATCAGTTGACCTATGGGCCGGGAAAAGTGAAAGACCGGGCGATTTTGTTCTTTTACTCTGGCCATGGGGAAACCGAAACCCTGGCCACAGGTGAGAAGATGGGATACCTGGTGCCGAAAGACGCCCCCATTCCAAGCCAGGACCGCATAGGATTCACTGATACGGCGATCAGTATGAACGCAATTGCGTCTTACGCCCTCAGAATCAAATCCAAGCATGTGCTGATGCTGTTTGACTCTTGTTTTTCCGGCTCGCTTTTTTCATCCCTCAAAGGGATTCCCACTGATATATCGGAGAAGAGCAATCGGCCTGTGCGCCAGTTCATAACGGCAGGCAATGAAAACGAACAGGTCCCCGACAACAGCATCTTCAAAACTTGTTTTTTGCAGGGCATTGAGGGCGAGGCAGACTTAAACAACGACGGATATGTGACCGGATCAGAACTGGGGCTCTATCTGGATTCAAGCGTAGTAAACTATACCCGCGGCAGCCAGCATCCCCAGTATGGGAAGATACGCCATCCCAAACTGGACAAGGGGGATTTCGTGTTTGCGCTGAAAATGCATCCTAAATCTCCTGCGGCCGTTTCACCTGAATCCGGTGACGTCAGGGATTACGGCAAGATCATCAAGGAGCGCAACGCCAACAGAAATAAATGGAACTCATGGCAGAAAAGCATGGAGACTGACCTGGCGAAAGTGGAACGGTACGACAAAAGCAATGCACTGAATGCCAAAGAAAAAGCTGAAGCCTGGGATGGGCTATTGGCCTCCTACCGTGCTGATAATCCCTATTCGGTCCAAGATAATCAATTCCGGGAGAAGGCCAGGGAAAGGGCCCGGTATTGGAAGGAATACAAGAAATCGGGGAAACTCTTTGTGGATATAGCGCCTCCAGGTGCCAGAATCAGAATCCTGAATATGGATCCCGAATTTTATCAGGGGATGGATCTAAAACCCGGACGTTATCATGTGGAGACATCGAAACAGGGTTATGAAACCCGGAAGATATGGGTGGAATTGCAGGCGGGAGAGGATAAGAGGGTTAAGGTCAAGCTGGAACAATTGCAGGCGTCTATTCAGGATACGACGGCTTATGTCCGCCGGCCTTCGACTACTTCCAATATAATCAAGCAAGACGGAACGCATTTGGCCAGTACTCCCCAGGAGCCTTCGCACTCCCGTCCATCATCCACCTCCGATGTAATCAACCGTGACGGGATTTATGTGGCCTATGCCAACGGAATAGTGAAAGACACAAATACGGGCCTTGAGTGGAAGGTAGGTCCTGACAAAGATACGAGTTGGAATGAAGCGAAATCCTGGGTGAAAAGTCTCAATCTGGATGGTGGTGGGTGGCGAATGCCTTCCATGGATGAGTTGGAAGGCCTTTATAAAGAAGGGTCAGGCGACCGTAACATGACGCCTCTCTTGAAGACCACCGGGTATTATGTATGGTCGGGTGAAATTAAAGGTTCGTCGAAGGCAAAGGGCTTCAACTTCGACGATGGCTCCCGGTATTCGACCTACCGTGACTACTACTACAGCGAACGGGCTTTTGCTGTGCGTTCCCGGGGGGATGGATGATTTGATGGTTTGGTTTACTCTGCATACTATGTGAGGAAAAAATCCTTTCCCCTGAAAATGGAGACTCCCATTATTCCGTGGGGGGAATAACCCTTTTCACAAAGTCCGGGCTGGAAATTATCGGATAATTTACGAGATTCATGGAGACAAGTTAATCATTCTGATGGTGAAAGTTGGCCACCGATTTTGATAAACGGAAATTACTTTTGAGTGATGTCTGTTATAAATGATATCTGATCGGCAATGGTTTTTTCATAGTACTCTCCGAAATAAATATCAAAATGTCCAATAGGATACCTGATGAATTTAACTTTTTTACCGAGAATTTTCTCAATTTTCTTATGAGAATCAGGTAAAGCAAGATTATCGCCTTCACAAAGATGGAATAAGACCGGACAGGCGACTTCTTTAGCGGATTTAAAGAGATTTGGCTCATCAAATGCGAGCATTATTCGGGCACATACTTCATTTTTGAAAGTCTTTGAGTCTTTAGTTATCTTTTGATAGCCTTCAAAAAAACCAGGAGCTGTCAACATTGCTGTAGTACCCGGTTTGCCAGCTGCGGGGAACGTATGTGAAGACAAACCGAATCTTGAACGAAATTTATCTTTCTGTGCATGAAAAATCAATTTGAGAAACCAACCCATCCCTTCACGTTTTACAATCATTCTTCCTTCTGCCTGATGGTCAAGAGAAGGGGTCTGCCCAATAACGCCGGCAATTCGTTTATCCCCGGCAGCTAACATAATTCCAAAATTTCCCGAAGATGAAGTTCCCCATATGAAAATCTTTTCAGGATCAATATCACTGCTTTTCCTTGCAAATGTAATGGCTGCATTATTATCTTCAAGCTGTTTAGAAACTGAATAGATTTGTCTGGGCTCACCTCGACTTTCACCAAAATGTCTGTAATCGAAAGACAATGCAGCAAAACCAGCTTCAACAAATCTCAGGGCATATTTTTCTAAAAGAAAATCTTTGGTACCGCAAAATCCCGTATTTAATATGACGCAAGGACCAGGGTTGGCTGAATCTTCAGGGAGGTACAACCAACCGCTTAATTCCAAGCCATCAACTTTAAATGTAACATCCTGCCTGCAGATAGGGGTATCTCCATTGCTGCCTTTCAGTTCTATGGGTTGTTTTTCTGCCTTAAACGGAAAAAATGCGATAATGATCAAATAAACCACTATCAAACTGATTAGAATACAAAATCCAGCTAAGGTGGTCATAACTCACCCTTTAAAGAATTTATCATACCAAATGCATTATTCGGGATATCAATATTTTAATTGAGTTCGGAGTAATAAATGATAGACCACGTTTTTGTTGAGGTTCGGAATATCTTACAAAAAATGGTTTGTCCCCTATTACCCCCTTACTTATTTCCGGAAGATATTCTTGAAAACAAGTAAGGTGTCCCCAGATTTCTGCTACACCGTTTAAGTCCGGAAATGAATATACTGTCCCCAGAATTGTCCCTAGAATTCCGCGGTAGACTCTGTGGAACGCCCCGTGCGGACCCGCATACGGGGTGTTGTGGGGGCTGGGGAGAAAGCCCCCCGGCTACCCGATTAGGTTTATCTCATTATGTCCTTCAAATCAGGCATAAGGCCAAAAAACTGTTCACATTTCTTTTTAACTTCTTCAATGTCTTTTGTTCGAAATACTTCTGTATGGAGTTTTTCACACCCTTGGGTAACACAGTCTATGCCTGTTTTTTCCCAAAGTACATGACACGGCCAAGTTTCGACGATAATTGCAAATGGGGCAGAACATCGGTGAGATCTAAGCCGTTCAGACATATTTGTTGCGAAGCCCAATTTGAACCTGCCTGGATCATGGTCGGGTTCTAATTGAATTAAATAAAATACTCCTTGATCAATCAGAGTGGATGGAACAGGTGACTCATTCTTATTTTGACTTTCAGTTGCAGTTTGATTGTCAATAATCAAGTCAAAATCCGTCTTTGTGATGTATGAAATGGCTTGCCCTCTGTGGGCAGAGCTTTTTTGTTTAATTGTATCAATACCAAGCCGCTTGATTACTTTAAACAATGTCTGTTTGTACATCCCGAGCTTCGTTGCGGCATCAGAGACGGAAATGAGGTCATCTGTCATAGTCTATTGATTCCTTTCAGCTTACCAGTTCCAGTAGGTGGAAAATATTCCACCTATTGCAATATTAAAGCATTAAAAATGGAAAAATACGGTATAAACTTTCCACTTATTGCATGATAGCGGTGATCGCATGGAAAATTCAAAAAAAATCCGGTGGATCGTGAGCTCAGGTTCGAAGGTTCCTGAATATCATCTCTACCCCATTCCATAAAACAGAGCCATTGAGGATTATTCGCTATATCCGCGGCGAAGGGGGGGCGACGGTATAAATCCTGATTTCAAGAAAATTTCAGAACCTGGTTTATTCCAAAATGAACCTGGAATCAGGTTTGCCAATGGTTGTAAAGAGTTGATGCCTGTTTCGCAACGTGTTTCAATTGTTATAGGTGGCTGTTTGATGCTTCGCCGTTAAACGGTTTGTCTGTGAAATGAACGGGGAGACGTTTCAGGTTCAGGGTCACTCCCAACAGGAAAGAATCGTCTGTTAGAAGATGGGTTGGCAGTTTTTAAGGGGGTGCTCCATATGAAAACCTCATGGGGTGGGTCAGGGTTTATGTTAATGGAACAACTACGCATTCAGGATAATATTTAAATATGAAGGGAAGTCAAGGAAAATCCTCCAGAGAATAAGGGGGAAGTGGTGACCGGTCTACACATTAACCTTTTGGGTGGGGTGGGGTCGGGATAAGACAACATATTGATTTCTATTAAATAACACCATGAAAAGTGGTGATCTCAGATCCTATATGGCGTTTTTTGACCTCAAGAAGTGCAAAATAGAAAATAGCCCATGCTTCATCCAACCCATAATGTTCATTTTTCCCCTAAAAAGGGCGACATAGGCCAAAAAAATAGGGGATAATGCAAGAGCATTGCATTTCATATCAACTAGTTAGCTTTCCCCGACCCCAGTCCCCGGAACAGTCCCCGAATCGTTATTAACGCGATGATCGCACCTAATCCATAACAAAGCCTTAAGGCAGTGGAAAATAAATTCACGTTTTGTTCATCTCACAAGTCAGCGGATACAGTCTCGCCGAAATTGTCGTTGACCATCAGAGATGCGCTTGGGTATATTGAAAATTATGGTCAAGAACAGGTTGGGTATCCGGTATCGCCTTTGAGGGGAAGAGTATGTCAACGGCTCAAGATGTGATGAACACCCGGTTTCATACGCTCCGTCCCGGCATATCAATCGCCGAAGCGGTGACGTTTTTTCAGAAGGCCGGTGAAGTAGAAAAACGCCGAACATTCGGGATGATGGTCACGGACGAAGCGCAGCACCTTGTGGGCATGATATCCATGTACGACATTTTGCTCTTCATTCGCCCGAAACATATCCATGTGTGGGGTACGATGGAAGACCTGGACGTTTCCGGATTGACGGAAAATGTCTGCGCATCGGCCAAATCAGTGTTGGTGGAGGATATCATGACGACCGATATTGTTACGGTTTCTCCAAACACGCACATAATGATGATTCTGGATATCATGATAAAAAAACATATTCGTCGCGTTCCGGTGATCGATGGTGATAAAATAGAAGGAATTGTCTATATTTCCGATCTATTCTATTATTTTGCCCGTAAATTGGCCGAATAGCATCCCAAAATGCCCCTTATCGCTTCCGGATCATTTTCGCCCACAGGTGTTAAAAAATGGCTATCATAGCAACAAAGACCGTTTTGAGTGAGCTGTCGGTTGGGGAGGCAATGCGAATGCAGGTCATTGCCCTCCCCAAAAGTGCATCCATCAACAATGGCATACGGAGTCTCATCAAATTTAAAATAAACGCCCTTCTCATCAGTGACCACGATGAATTTCCGGTTGGCGTGGTTTCCAAAACCGATATTATGGGGGCATTCTACGCAAACTTACCGACGGATTCTCCCCTTGAATACATTATGGTCTCCCCCCCGCTCTTTTGCAGCCAGTACGATTCGCTGGATTCGGCTCTGGACACCATGCGCACAAACGGGGTTTACCGACTGTATGTCTCGGATGGTTCCTCCGACGCAATTGTCGGCGTTCTGGCCTATCCGGATATTGTCGGCCTGCTCTACCAATATTGCCGGAATTGCGAATACGGGGCGGTTAACAAACGGAAACATAAGGAGTCGGACACGGTCTCCCGTTTCCAGGTTAAAGAGGTCATGACCCGGACTGTAACGTCCTTCCGGGAAAACAATACCTTGTCGGATATTATGGAGGGACTGTCGGCATATCGGTTCGGGGCCGTACTGATCACGGACGGCGATAACTTCCCCGTGGGGGTTGTTTCCAAAACCGATCTCATTCTCGCCTACCGCCACCGCGTATCCCAGCGGGAAAAGGCCGGCACGATTTTGTCAACATCTCGCGTCCTTTCGTGTGACGAGACCGACTTAATTGAAGACGCACTGAAACAAATGATCTTCACGGGAGTGCACAGGCTCTTTGTGCATGGGAATGATGCCAAGAACATTGTGGGCGTCTTTTCACTTTCCGACGCGGCGCGGATCCGGTCCGGGTCCTGCCATGCGTGCGTAACCAGTCGCATACGCGTTGATGTGTAAAACGGGATATTGATAGAGTTCTTAGATTGACCCGCTACGGAGAAAATCTGTTTTGATGTTTCGAATGATGCACTTGATCAGTTTCCGATACCGAATCTGCTACCGAGGACTACGACCCTTAATCCTCGCTCCACCGAGCCGTTCTCAAAAATGACAATTACTTTTCAATAATTCCTTTCTAAGATCACGTTTCAAGATTTTTCCCGCATGGCTTTTGGGCATGTCATCCACCGTCACAAAAGCTTTGGGGACTTTATAAGGCGCCACTTTGGTTTTAAAGAAAGCCTTCAGTTGATGGGCGTCAATGGTCCGGTTCGGTTTGGGAACGATGACCGCCACCACCCGTTCCCCAAATTCCGCATCAGGAAGCCCCACCACGGCACATTCCTGCACCTCCGGCCGGGTATAGAGCAATTCCTCCACTTCACGGGGATAGACGTTCTCACCTCCCGTGATAATCAGATCCTTCAAGCGGTCCACGATATAGAGATAGCCCCTGTCGTCCAAAACCCCCATATCCCCCGAGCGGAACCACTCATCCCAAAACCCCAGAGCCGTTTCATGGGGACGGTTCAGATAATTTTTCATGATGTTGGGCCCGTGGATGCAGATTTCACCTTCTTCCTCCGGTCCCAGCAGGCTTCCATCAAGCCCCCGAATCTGCACCTCCACGAGATTCGCCGGTGTTCCCACAGAGCCCACCACATGTTGATAATAATGGTTGAAGGTGACCATGGAAGCGCTCTCCGTCATGCCGTAAGCCTCATGAATGTTCAGATCCATGCGGGTTTTCCATTCTCGAACCAATTCCGCCGCCATGCTGGCCGCGGCCGAAAAGCAGTACCGAACACTTTTCAATCGTTCCCGAAGGCCGTCGATGGAGAGCATGCGGATATATACCGTGGGAACCGAATAAAATTTGCTCACGTGATGCCGTTTAATGGCATCGAGGGCCCGATCCATATCAAAGCCCGGTTGAATCACCATGGAACCGCCGCTGTAAATGGTGGCGCCCATGATATGAATCTGGCCGAACACATGGTTCAAGGGCAGAAAACAGAGGCAGCGGTCCTCATGGGTGGAGCGCTCCGAAAATGAGACGTTCTGGTATGCGGTTTGAAGATTTTCATGGGAGAGCGGAACCCCTTTGGAAATTCCGGTGGTACCGCCTGTAAAAAGAATGACCGCGGCTGCATGCCGGTCGCAATAGACGGCCTTGAAATGGGGAGATCCTCCCGTAAGCAGGCTGTCCATACCGGTTGGGGTGCCGGGCGCCACCAGATATTCAATGCCGGTTTCATCTTTCATGCTCTCCAACTGGTTCAATCGGTCATCGGTGGTAAAGACGACTTTGGGGCGGCAATCCCGAAAGGTGTTGAAGATCTCGTCCCGGCTCAACGCACTGGCCGGCGTGGCAACCGCGGCGCCCACCTTCAAAGCCCCGAAATAGAAGACGAGCCAGTGATAGGAGTTGGGGGCGAAGAGCGCCACCGTATCGCCGGGAACAATTCCCAACCCTTTCAAACTGCCGGCCACCCGGCTGGCATCCTCATTGAATTCCCCGTAAGGGATGCTTTTGCCGTTTTCGATCACAGCGGTTCCATGGGGAAAATAGAACGCCGTTCGTTCAAGGTTAATTGCAATATTCACCAGAATTCTCCAGTCGCAGTTATGGTTCCAGCCTGCCTTCCCGAAACGCCCTGGTGTAGCCTTGACACCAGGGATCCTGATCCAATAAAACCTTTGCCGCGGCCAGTGCGCTCATCAACTTTTTATCCATAGGATCAAGGATAGCGGTGTTGAGTCCGGACTCCATGGCCAGCGTCAGGAACCCCCGATTCACCAATGACCGATTCGGCAGCCCGAAAGAGATATTGGAAAGGCCGCTGATGATATTAACGCCCTCCAGTTCACGTCGGATTTCATCGATGGCATCAAGGAGCAAAATCCCCGCATGTGTAAATCGGGGACGGTCATAATTAAATAATCAACTCTGTTTTGATCCGATAGTTATTTGACTTCGATATGACTTCACCCTTGCTAGCAGCTTTCATCATATCAACTTATTTATTTTCCTATGACCGTCCCCTGTTTTCCCATAGCTTTGGGTGGGCGAAGTGAATGTAAAAAGAATGTGAAAAAGATGCGAGATTTCAAAAATTCTGTGAAAAAATCGCATAGCGGATTTGTTTTGGTGTTTTTGCTTGACACAAAATAAACTTTTTGTCACGTTGGATCAAAATTAGTCTAAAAATTGAAATTTTTCAACCTAAAAATAATATGGTGAGCAGATACGCAACAGATTTGGTGATGAAACTGACAGGAGCGACTTCGAACCAATTGAAGTATTGGGCTCGAATAGATCTCATCGCCCGAGAAATAAACGGAAGACGGGCCAGTTACTCATTTAAGGACATAATCAAACTGAGAGTTCTTGTTTCGCTTCGAAAAAACGGTTTAAGTCTTCAAAAGATTCGCTTGGGTATCAACCGTCTCTCACAAATGCTTCCAGATGATGAACCACTATCGCGATTGATCATCTATACCGACGGTAGGGACATGATTGTCGCTGAGAAAGGCAAATATTTCAGTGCGATTACTGAGCAACAATATTTTCGGTTTGATACGGAGCAGATTGGAGCGGAGATCATAGAATTGCAGCGGAACGGCTGGTACGATCTTCCAACGCAAGCAGTTTCCCATGTAAACAATTAATCCCCTATCGCATAACCGGAAAGGGGAAAGGAGGCTAATAATGGGGTGACTGCATTCCAAATTGTGAAGGGTGAGTTACAACGCCTGGGATATTCCGGCGGTCTTTTACAGGAGAACTATGCCTTTGATGATGCATCGGTTGTCCAAAGAAATGAGCTTTGCATTCCCTTGGGGGCCTTTGCCCAGTGGCCGCCAAGCTATCGAAGTGCCTGCATAGGCGTTTTGCAGGCAAACGGCAGTGCAGGTCAGAGATTCGTCGCCACTTATCGGGCCTTTGGCGCACCCATGTTTCTTGAAGTCCATGAAGATCATGTCGTCCGGTACCGAATGGAAGCGGTCGGCCAGGCCGTTAAACTGGAGTCCATTCCCTCTCGGAATATCCCTAAAGCCTTTGAAAGCAACAAAGACAAGTGGAGCCCGGCGGCAATCTTCAGGGCAAAGGCCATCTCCCCAATATCCGGCCCTACCCAGCTTGATTTTTTTGATGCAGGCCTTCTTCCCGCTTTGAAGGGGATGATCCATAAAAAGCTTGATAGACTTTTGAAAGAGACCCTTCACTCGGTGGTCATCGCTTATGGGAAATCCACTTTCGGAAGCATTCCCGACGACATCGCACTTTTCCGTTTGGTTTTCCGATTTCTTGCTGCGAAAATTTTCAAAGACAAAAATCATCCAGGAGAATGGTCGTCCTCCGACCCACGAACCATCATAGATAGCGTTCAAAAATTCTATGGCCTCGAAAAAATTTCACCGGGCCGGATAATTGACGATTCTCATACCCAACAGGCCGCCTGGGACCATCTCAGAACCGCCTTTAATTTCCAGAATCTTTCCGAAGAGGACCTTGCATTTGTTTATGAAAATACACTCGTGAGCAAGGAGGCCCGCAAGGAGCACGGTATTCACGCCACCCCTTCGGTTGTTGCTGAACTGATCGTTTCTCATCTTCCATTTGAAGACCTGCCGCGGGCGGAACGTTTTGTGCTGGAACCCTGTTCGGGACATGGGGTATTTTTGGTTGCCGCCCTTCGGCGCTTGCGGGACCTGTTGCCTGCGTCTTGGACTGTTCAAGAACGGCATGTCTATCTCAAAGAAAGGCTGAGGGCAATCGAAAGGGACACCTTTGCCGGAGAGGTGTGCCGTTTATCTCTCACCCTCGCCGATTACCCGAATCCCAACGGTTGGGAAATCCTTGAGACCGATATTTTTGGCACGGATACCCTCGAAAATATGCTGCCAAAATCGAAAATCGTTTTGTGCAATCCGCCCTTTGAAGACTTCAATGAACAGGAACAGTATCAATACGCAGGGCGGATTCAAAGTGTTCACAAGCCCTATGAAATATTGCAGCGAGTCCTGGAAAACCCACCCGCAATGCTGGGATTTGTGTTGCCGAAATCGGCGATCATCGGAGGCCGATACAACGAACTCCAGAATCGAATCGCCGAGCATTACATAAATATTGAAACCGTAGCCCTGCCGGATCGGGTGTTCGCATTTTCGGATCAGGAAACCATGCTGCTACTGGCCTCACGGCACGATCCTGAGAAAGATGCGAGGGTTTTCACCAAGACATCCTGGGTTCAGGAAAAGGACCGAAAGTCTTTTCTTGAATCGGGTCATTTGCCCGAGGCTGTAGGAAAGATCACTTCAAGAGGGGTGATCAAGAAGGCGCATAAAGATCTTTGGAACCCGCCCTTGTGGGAGGTTTGGGAGTATCTCAGCGAAAATCCCAAGATAGGGGAGTTTACCGAAATTCACAGAGGAATAGAGTGGAATATCCCTTATAAGAAGAACTTGGAATTACTTATATCATCTACTCCCCGAGAGGGATTCAAGAGAGGCCTGGAGAAGGCTCATGGAAAGCTGGAATGCTACTATGCGCAGGGGTTTGTTTATCTTAATGTCCAAAAAAAGTATAGCCGTACATCCGCCCATTCCCTTCCCTGGGAAAGTCCTAAAATTATTGCTAACATGAGGAGGTTGAGCCGCGGACCGTGGAGAATAGCCGGTTTTTTGGATGTAGATGGGCTTGTCTGCTATCAAAGCCTTTTGGGGATTTGGCCCAAGAAAGGGATTGATATCTTTTTTCTTTCCGCCCTTATAAACAGCCCATTGTTAAATGCATTCCTCTATTGTCAGGAATATGGACGTAATAATACAGTTCGTACGCTGAGTAATGTTCCGACTCCATTTTCGGGGTTGCCTGAAGGTCGCAAATTTTCATCGTTGGTAAAAAAATATCTCAAAATTAGAGAGTCGCTTAGTAATGCATCTCCGAACGCAAGAGAGATTTTAACCAAAGGATGTTATGAAACTGTTGTTGAGGTTGATAGCCTGATTTTAGAAGCTTATGACCTCCCACCACGGCTTGAGCGTAAACTGTTTGACTTCTTCAGAGGATATCCCAGGCCTGTTCCTTTTTCGTTCCCCGATTACTTTCCAGCGGATTTCAAACCTTGTATCCCCCTTCGTCAATACCTGAAAATGGATTTGAAACAGGCCAGTGCCGGAGAACTCCTGAAAAAAATCGAACCTATCGATTCGGAGATTATTCACGAATTCGTTTTGGATCTTGAGGAGAGGCAAGCCTGATGGATGGTTATCTTCTGGACACCAATGCGGCAAGTGTACTCTGGGATCAAAGGCACCGGGAACATACAAAAATCAGGGGGTTTCTTCAAAGGTTTGCCAACGAACCCACATGGATTTCGGTTGTTGTTCTGGGAGAAATAGAATACGGATTGAAGATAGCCCCCCAAATGGATGAAGACCGTCAAAACGAAGTCAGGCGTCAAATGGCGAGGTTTCGCAAGTACTCGATGTGAACAAACACACAATAGAACCTTATTCGGATCTCAGGGCAGCCCTGTTTAAGGCCTACTCGCCCAGAAATAGCCGGGGTCGCCTGAAAATGAAATGGCCCGAAGATCTCCAGGAACGCACAAGCGCCAAAGAATTGGGCATTCAAGAAAATGACCTGTGGATCGCTGCCCAGGCTATTCAATACAATCTCGTGTTGATTACAGACGATCATATGCACCGACTTCAGGAAGCGTCGACAACTCTTGACTATCCACTTCAACTGGCTTCATGGAAATTTTCATGACACCGGAGACCACCAGAATCAGTTTATAACGGGGATGGGCGTGAAGCCCCATCACCGGAAGACACATATGGTGTTACCTAATCGGTAATCGCCCACCATTACGAATGCGTTGCGGTAACCGGGATGGGGATAACGGTTTTTCACATGGCGCATATTGAGGAAAGATTTGGGCTAATATTTCACCTTATCGAGCCCTTTCAGGTTCAATATGGTTCGCGCCTCATCAGGGGTAGCCGGTTCAAGACCCAGTTCTTTGCCGATTCGAATGATCTTTTCCACCTGTTCCCCGTTGCTTTTGGCTTTGACCCCCTTTTCCAGGTACAAGTTGTCTTCCAGGCCCACGCGGGTATTGCCGCCCATGATCAGCGCCAGGTTACACATGCGAAACTGCTCGCGCCCGGCCGCGCAAACCGACCAGACAAACGCGTCCCCAAACATTTCTTTCGCGGTGTTCAGCATGAACATCAGGTTGCTGACGGTCGCCGGTATCCCTCCCAGAATCCCCAGCACAAACTGCAGGTAAAGGGGCTTTTTGATGTGCCCTTTTTCCACTAGAAACGCCAGGTTATTGAGCATCCCC
>JABGPV010000145.1 GCA_018644785.1 Deltaproteobacteria bacterium
AGCCCCGAATCCCTGATGAAAATGGACGGGGCTGAAACCGAGCGCTTTGAAAAGGGCCTGGATATTCCAGGCGCTCATTAATCCTTGCTTTTCTTCTCTTTTTTCTTCTTCTTTTTCTGCTGACGTTTGCTTTCAGCGGATGTCTCCTCTTCCTTTTTCTTCTTTTTGGATTTCTTGGGCATGGCCGCTTTTTCAGCCTTGGCTTTGACCATCTTCTCCAGCTTTTTTTCTTTTTCCTCGATGGCCCCAAGCCGATCGCGGGTTTCCCTTATTTTGGCGCGGATTTTTTTGATCTCGGAGTCCTTGGCGATTTTTTCAGGTGCAACATCTTTTTCGGCCAACAGAGCGAGCCGCTGGTTCAACTGTTCTTCCCAGTAGCCCATTTGAGCCAACCTTGATTCTTTGTCTTTTGATGCCATTGTTTCATCCTTTCTTTACGGTAATGGTTTTCGCCCCGGGGGTTCTTATCAATCCTGTCCGGAATTCGGCGAAATCGAGACCCTTCTTATCAGGAAATGCCGCAATAGTAAAGAACCCCGCATCAATTCTTCAGAAGGTCTTTAAAATAAAAGGTTAAAATGGCTTCAGAGAGGCATTATTCCAGACTATTTACCACGTCTTCCCAGATGGTTTTCACCGCCCGGCAGGCTTCGCCCTGTTCGTTGAACTCCACAATGGTTTTTCCCGCCACCATGGCCCGGGTGAAATCCGGGTCAAAGGGAACGCGACCGATAACCTTTACGTTTTTTCCCCTGGCAAAGGCTTCGATGGCTTTCCCCATCTCAGGGTTGAGATCGAATTTGTTAACACACAGCATGGCCGGCACCTTGAAAAATGCCGCCAGCTCCGATACCCGTTCCATATCGTGCTTTCCCGAAACGGTGGGCTCGGCAACGATCAAAACCGCCGATGCGCCGCCCATGGAGGCGATCACCGGGCAACCTACGCCGGGAGGGCCATCGGTGAGCAGGTAATCAAGCCCGTTCTTTTCAGCCAGTTCCCGCCCTTCCTTGCGGATGAGCGCCACCAGCTTCCCGGAGTTTTCCTCGGCGATCCCCAGGCGGGCATGGGCCATGGGACCAAACCGCGTATGGGAAATAAACCATTCGCCGCAAGTGTTAATGGGAAAATGTACGGCCTTCTCGGGACAGAAATAATAACAGACGCCGCACCCTTCGCATTCGATTTCGTCCACCACGAAATCTTCGCCGATGGCATCCCATCGGCACAGATCACGACAAAGACCGCAACCGGTACATTTGTCCGGATCGATCACCGCCGCGTGTCCGGCGTCGAAATCGTGCCGCTCCCTTATCTCAGGGGCCATGATCAGATGAAGATCCGCCGCATCCACATCCGCATCGCAAAGGACCTTGTTTTCGGCAAGGGCTGCAAAAGCTGAAATGATGCTGGTCTTTCCCGTTCCGCCCTTGCCGCTGATAATAACGATTTCTCTCATGATATGCTCCTTTTCCGTTCGGCAATGGCTTTGATATCGTGAGAAAGCTGAACAAATTTCTCTTTCCATTCCGGCATGGCGTCCACGATCATGTCCCCCCTGGAGTAGCTTTCTGCGATTCTTCGATCAAAGGGGATCTCCATGAGGATGGGAATGTTTTCAGCTTCGGCATAGTTCAGGACCCCGTCGTCTCCCATGTCCGACCGGTTGATGACGAGACCGCAGGGGATGTCCAGGATCCGAACGGCTCCCACGGCCAGTTTTAGATCGTGGAGTCCAAAGGGGGTGGGTTCGGTGACCAGCAGCACGAAATCCACCCCTTTCATGGCGGAAATGACCGGACAGGAGGTTCCCGGCGGCGCGTCGATAATGGTCAAAACATCCGGGCGGGCGTATTCTCTGACCGCTTTGATCAGCGGGGGCGACATGGCTTCGCCCACCCGCAGTTTTCCATGTACGAATTCCATCCCGTTATAATGTCCTCTTTCAATGCGCCCCAGTTCCCTTGTGGTCTCGGTAATGGCTTTTTCCGGGCACACTTCCATGCACCCGCCGCAGCTGTGGCACATTTCAACAAAAGGCAGAACGGTTTCGCCAATCATCACGATGGCCCTGAATTGACATATTTCCCCGCATTTTCCGCAAAGGGTGCATTTCTCCATGTCCACTTCCGGCACCGGAGTGGTCAGGGCGCGGGTCTCTTCCATGCGGGGTCGGATGAAGAGGTGGGCGTTGGGTTCTTCCACATCGCAGTCCAGGAGCTGGACCGGGGTATCCAGGGAAACCGCCAGGTTCGTGGCGATGGTGGTTTTCCCCGTTCCGCCCTTTCCGCTTGCAATACTGATGATCATACGATTCTCCTTGTTCGCACTTGACTTAATGATGGCAACGGTTTTCGCCTGCAAAGAGGGTGTTTTCGAAGCAGGCTTTCTTTGATTTCAAGATCCTGCATCTGGTTTTTATCCTGTTGGTTGCTATCTGCCGTTGCCATAAAACTTATTCTCCCAGAATATATTTACAAGGGCCCCAATGAATTTAATTTCTTCCCTGCATGCGCCCGCCACCCATACCTCGACCTCTGCCGCCGCCCCTGCCGCGGCCCATACCGACGCCGCTTCCTGAAGCCATGTTTCCTGTGCCGAAACCACCACTATCGCCGGTGCCAACGCTTCCAGTGCTGCTACCGCCGCCCATACCGTGATGATCAGCCACAGTGGCTTTGCGGGTGGATTCAAGATTTCCGTTTTTGTACCGTTCTATCGCTTCACTGACAGTTCCGTTTTGACCCGCGAAAACTTCTACCCCTGCCGCACCCAGCGTTTTCACCGCTACACTCATATCGCGAAAGGTTTCCACCCCGCCCAGCACCTTTTCCCGGCTGTCTTTCAAAAGGCTGGTGGATACCACCACGGGAATACGACGCTTGTCGATGTCCACGATATAGGTGGAAGTATCCACAAAGGCTTTGCCCAGTTTCATGGTGCGACGAAGGGCGCAGTCGGTTTCACACATGTTGGACCGAAACACTTCCCAGCAATGTTTCCCCAGGGCCTCTTCCCTGGGAATTCGGGTGATCCGTTCCGCAGCCTGGTTAAAGGAGGTGATGCGCCAGTCGTGATCCACGGTGAATACACCGTCGGAAATGCTCTCCAGGATGATTTCGGTTACATGTGAAGGAATCCGGTAGGTTTTTTCTTTTTTCATGGTCCCTTGATGATCAAACAATGCCTGATTGAAGTATAAAGCGGGGGGAAGTTCGCATTGAATGGTTACAATGGTGGTGACCACCGACTGTTGAAGCCATCATAACTCCAGCAATCCTGAAGGGCTTTTCTGGATGTATACTGGGGATTTTCAGCCCACAACAGCATCTGTTCGTGGGCGGAGTTCAATTTTTTGAATTGGTCTTCATCGCCGCCTGCATCCGGGTGGTGTACCTTTGCCATCTTTTTATAGGCGGCTTTAATTCTGGCTTTAGACCCGTCATTGGACAAATCATTTCTTTTCAGTTTCAGGACTTTCAGGCTTCCTGTTTCCTGCCTGGAAAGCCTGGGGCTCGATTTCCGGTTGGGTTTGATCTGTTCCAGCGCAATGGACTTCTGGTGATTCCGGTTCACCAGGTGAAGGGATGCATAACTCATTGAGCGGTTGTTATCTACCATCTCATGCCATTGTCTACCAAACTCCAGCACCATCCGTTTTAGATCCTCCGCAGGTTTATTACCCCGGGTACGAGACCGGGAAAACCTGGAAATATTCTTGCTCCAGATGGGAAATACATCCAGGATGACCTGGTCACTGGTGAAGGAAAAGGCGGCATATCGAGTGTTGAGGGCTCTGAGTAAACCCTTCGACAGGGAAAGGACCCACTGGATATAACTGCGGCATCCATTTGAGCAATAGCGCCTGCGAGCTCCGATATTATCCTTCCCACAAGCCACACAGGTATTTTTTCTAGGCGGTATCGGAACTTTTTGGATTTTGTTTTTGACGGTCTCTTGCATCACAGCTATCACAAAGTTAGTTTAGACAGATAGTGTTTGGCGGCCAAGGCGCCAAGAATAAATGGTCCTTTTTTGACCTATGACCTCCCTGTGGCTGTCTTCAATATCTTTTTTGTAACCCATACGCGGGGTATAATCAAGCGAATCTTCCTTGTTGTATCTGATACGGTTTATGTCAGGAAAGATTGAATTTTTAGAGTGAGCTGTGGTATTGCGGGTTTCGTTATTCTAAAATGTCCCGGTTTGCTGCTCCCATTCCCCGGATCAGAGGAGACACTATTATTGGAATTGACCATGCCGGAATCCACTCATGCCCTTATCAACGCGCTGCATCAGAGTGTGGTCCATATCGAACCGTTCATTCAGCATTATGGATATCTTGCACTTTTCGTCATCATATTTGTGGAAGGGTCCGGCATTCCATCTCCGGGCCAGACCATTCTCATAGCTTCAGCCATTATGGCGTATCACGGGGACCTGCGCATCGGATGGGTTTTGTTTGTTTCTTTTACCGCCACTTTCCTCGGTAATTGCACCGGGTACACCATTGGTCGCAGTGTCGGTAAACATTGGCTTAAACGCCTTCTACCCGGAGAAGAAAGGTTGATCAAAATTGAAAGACGACTCAACCGGTGGGGTCTTTTATTGCTTGTTGCGGGTCGCTATATGGAGGGCTTGAAACAGACCCTGGGCCTCATTTCGGGTGCACTTCATATGGCGCCGGCCCGTTTTGTTCTGGCAAACGCCACGGCCAGCCTTTGCTGGGCCGTACCGCTGGCCCTGATTCCCTATTGGATAAACCGGTACGGCCATCAGTTTCTGCTGTTCAGCAGGGAATATCGATTGATGGCATATTTGTTGGTGGCGGGAATAATCTGTTCGGCGATCGGCGTGGGAGTTCTCCGTTATCGAAAGTTGAAACCATAAAAGAAACGCATAACCGTTCACGGTTGTAAGAACCGGGAACGGTTATGAAATAAGCGGGCGCTATTTTTCAGGGGGCATGGGGACCTTGGAAATGGTTAACCGCAGCTGACAGCGTAAGCACCGGTTCGCTTCTTCCAGGGCCATTTTTTCATGGAAGGCGTGTTCCACTTCGTCAAAACCTTTAAGGCACTCCTCCACCGGCATCATCTCTTCGTGTATCCGTTTGTAATAGGCGAAGCCTTCATCTCTACCCAAGCGTTTGTTTTCCGGTTCTTCAGGGATGAAGCGTTGCATAATGTCGCCGGTGCCGCCGAGGTATTTGTCAATCTCGGAGGCTGCCACGCGTCCCGTATGAATCGCTTCAATGACCGTTGCCGGACCGCTCATCACGTCGCCGCCGGTAAATACCCTTTTTCGTTTGAGCGCTCTGCCATTCTCGGCCTCGATGTACCCGCGCCTGTTCAGCATAATTTCAAAACCCTTGGGAATGATCGCTTTTTGTCCGATGGCCATGACAAATCGATCAACCTCTAAAATAAACTCGCTCCCTTCAACGGGAACCGGACGGCGACGGCCGCTGGCATCGGGTTTTCCCAGTTCCATGCGGATACATTGGACCTGAAGGCAGTCTTCCTGAGCCGTTATGCCAATGGGTGCCACCAGAAAATCGATGTTAACGCCTTCATTCAAGGCGGCTTCGATCTCCTCCGGTGAAGCGGGCATTTCTTGGCGGGTTCGCCGGTACAGCATGGAGACCTGATCCGCACCGGTGCGCAAGCCACAGCGCGCCACATCAATGGCCACGTTTCCGCCACCCACGACGGCGATCCGGCCTTCCAGATCGGATTTGCCTTCAAGATTAATTTTTCGTAACACCGACAGACCATCCAATACGCGTGGGTCATCCTCGCCGGGAATCCCCATGGTCGTGCCCTTTGTTGCTCCCATCCCCAGGAAGACGGCATCAGAGCCCTGTTCAAATAGATCGTCAAGGGATTCGACCTGTGTATTGTACCGGAATTCCACCCCGATATCTTCGATGTCCTTGATTTCCTGGTCCAGCACCTCCCGTGGCAGACGGTATTCCGGGATGCCGATCCGCATGGTACCGCCACCCTTGTCCAGCGCTTCAAAGACCGTGACCGCATGACCCTTTTTTCTGATGAACCAGGCTGCGGTCAGCCCGGCAGGTCCTGCGCCCACAACGGCCACTTTTTTGCCCGTATCGGGAAGAATCTCCAGCTTTTCACGCCAACGCCCGGTATCCTGTTCCGCCACAAATTTTTTGAGCGCGCGGATGCTGATGGCTTCATTAACCTCACCCCTCCGACATTCATCTTCGCATGGATGGGGACAGACACACCCCAAGGTGTGCGGCAATGGTACGGTTTCGCGGATGACCTCAATGGCATCCTGATAACGACCCTCAGCAATCAAACGGACATAGCGGGCCACATCGATCCCTGCCGGACAGGTATTGGTGCAGGGTAGAATGAAGGCCTCGCGGGCCTCTTCGGTGAAAGCGTCTTTATCTCGCAGGGCGCCGGAGGGGCAGACCTCAACGCAGGCTTCACAGAATTTACAACCGGAATCCATGATGGGGACATCTGTCTGGGTGCCCACATAAGTTTTGATCCCCCGATCGATCAATCCAATCGCGCCGATGCCGCGGACTTCCTGGCACATGCGGACGCAACGTTCACACAGAATGCAGCGCTCAAGATCCCGGATATAAACCGGCTCATCCTGCGGGATTTCCGGCAGTTTTCTGGGCTCTGAAATATGGTCGGGAAGGACATCTTTAACACCCACCCATTCAACCACTTTTTGAAACTGGCTTGATTCAGCCAGTTTTTTGGGATGGTCGCTTAACATGAGCCAGATAATGTTTTTCCGAAATTCCTGAAGTTGAGCCGTATGGGTCTGAACTGTCATCCCTTCGGATACATAAGTGGTGCAGGCAGGCGGCAAACCCCGCATTCCGTCAATTTCGACCAGGCATAAACGACATGCCCCTAAAGGGGGTAAATCGGGATGATAACATAGATTGGGAATATAGATCCCGGCATCAAAAGCCGCCTCAAGGACGGTTTTTCCGTCTTCCACCTGTAACTGTCGGTCATCAATTGTTATCTGTATCATTGTATTGCCTCAAAGTTACATGCATCAATGCAGCCTTTGCATTTTATGCATTTGGTCTTATCAAGAACAGGATATTGTTTCTTTTTCCACGAAATTGCTTCCACCGGGCAAGCCTTGGAACAGAGCCCGCACTTGGTGCAGTTGGCTTCGATGAACTCAAATTTTACCAATGCCGTACACACATGTGACGGGCATGTGCGATCTTGAATATGCGCTTGATATTCTTCCGGAAAATAACGCATCGTGGTCAGAACGGGATTGGGTGCGGTGTTGCCGAGCCCGCATAAGGCCGTATTTTTGATGGTGTTTCCCATCTCTTTTAAAAATGTCAGATGTTCCTCTTTGCCCCGTCCCGCGGTGATTTCATCGAGGACTTCCAGCATGCGTTTCAAACCGACGCGGCAGGGGACGCATTTCCCGCACGATTCCGTCACCGTGAAGTCCAGGAAGAACCGGGCCACATCCACCATGCAGGTGCGTGTGTCCATGACGACCATCCCACCGGACCCCATAATGGCGCCGGTCTTATTGATGGATTCGTAATCAATGGGCGTATCCAGCAATCTTTCCGGCAAACAGCCGCCGGAAGGACCGCCCAGCTGGATCCCTTTGAATTTGGCCTTTTTCTTGAGCATGCCACCCCCCGGGCCGAAGACCAGATCCCGAATGGTCATGCCCATGGGGACTTCCACCAGGCCGGTGTTTTTAATCTTTCCGGCAAGGGCAAATACTTTGGTGCCTTTACTTTTCTCGGTGCCGATGGAGGCAAACCATTCCGCCCCTTTCGCAAAGATATGACGGATATTGGCGAGGGTCTCCACGTTGTTGATGGTGGTCGGTTTACCCCACAACCCCTTCTGAGCCGGAAATGGCGGCCGCGACTTGGGCATCCCCCGTTTTCCTTCGATGGAAGCGAGTAGCGCGGTTTCTTCTCCGCAGACAAAGGCCCCGGCGCCCTGTTTGATGGTCAGATGAAACGAATGATCGCTTCCCAGAATATTTTCCCCCAGATAGCCGCGTTTTTCCGCCTGATCAATGGCTCTGGTTAAGCGTTTGATGGCAATGGGATATTCAGCCCGGCAATAGACGTACCCCTCCGTTGCGCCGATGGCATAGCCCGCAACAATCATGCCTTCAACGACGGCATGAGGGTCTCCCTCCAGCACACTGCGATCCATAAACGCGCCGGGATCCCCTTCATCCGCATTGCAGACCATATACTTCTGGTCGCCTTCCGCCCGTCTGCAGAAATCCCACTTCATCCCCGTCGAAAAGCCGGCCCCGCCGCGCCCCCCCAGTCCGGAGATCTTCATATCTTCAATTACGGCATCAGGGGTCATTTTGAGAACGGTTTCCAGCGCTTTGTAGCCGTTTTGCGCCAGATAATCATCAATGCTCATGGGATCGATTTCGCCGCAATTGGCAAGGACGATGCGGGTTTGACTGGCAAAAAAATCCCGGTAATCTTCTCCCGCCAGGAGTTTATTGACCGGTTCCCCTTTCACCAGGTGCTCTTCCACAATTCCGGGTACGTCTTCAGGTTTGACATATTCGTAGGTGATTCTTTCGGCATCCGGACTGACAATGTCAACGAGCACATCCCGGAATAGACCTCTGTCGCCGGTCATAACCACATCGTAGCGATCTGCTAAATCGTGCTGTTTCAGCCCCTCTAAAAAGAGTTCTCCAACTTTTTCCGCGCCGGCCGAAATGCCACTGGTTCCGTTGCATATGAGTATTCTATTTTTCATGATCCCGAATTCTCCGATCGATACTTTTCCCATGTTTCTTCAACATTTTGAATGGTGCAGCGCCCATAAAAGTCTTCATCGATCATAATGGCGGGCGCCATCCCGCAGCACCCGAGACATGCCACGCGTTCTACGGTGAATAGGCCGTCTTTAGTTGTTGCGCCTTCTTCAACTTCCAGCTTATCCAGGAGATAGTCAAACAGGCCCTTGGCCCCCATGACATGGCAGGCGGTACCCTGACACACCCTGATGGTGTGTTTTCCGCGCGGGGTCAGATAGAATTGGGTATAAAAGGTCAAGACACCGTAAATTTCCACGGGAAAGATGGACATTTCCCGGGCTACCAGCTGAACGGCCTCATCGGGAACATAGCCATAAGCGGCTTGGACGTCCTGTAAGAGCGGAATTAGCGCGCCTTTTTTTTGGCGGTATTTTCCAATTAGTGTTTGGGTGGGTGACAGATCTACATTCATGAGCAAATCCTCGTTGGTTGGGGCATCAAGACAATAACGCCCTTAATAATTTTGGTTCTTTAGTGCAATGGAAATCCTTTCAAATTTGAGATAACATGTTCAAAAATAATTTTTTTGTCAAGAAATATTTCTTTTACATCAAGGGGATGTTCGGGTGGGTAAATTTGAGAGCATGACGAATAACAATTACCAGTCCTTTCTTCAAAATGTGACGGAATATGTTGTGGCCATCAATAGAAATTTTGAGATTATCATGGCCAATGATCTGCTCAAGGAACGGTTTGGTGGTCATCCCAAAAGGTTTTGTTTTCAAGCCTGGAAAAAAAGGGATTTCAAATGCGAGGATTGTATCGTTGAAAGAACATTTCAGGACGGAAAATGCCACCAGCGTGAAGAAACGGTTGTAACGAAAGATGGACGAAAAGCTCAGATGCTGCTCCGGACCACGCCGGTCAAGGATGCCCGTGACAGGATTACTTTGAAATTAAAGCATGTCCCCCCCCTTTGTTTTTCTATTATTTCACCTTCAGTGTTTTTTCTCCAAAAAGGCTGAATTTGAGCCAGCCAAAACCAAAGTCCATGAGCGAAACATCGTCTGATTCCATTCTCCCTATTAATTCTTCATTCACCTCAAAATGATCAAAGAATTTGCTCTGGAAGAGAAACTTCCTGAACTTGTCCAGATTGTAGGAAGCCATGAAAAACATCTGATGTTTTCGAGTGACATGGTCTTTGGGGCCCAGGCTCTTTGATGAGGTTACGATGCTCATCCACCGGTCATTCATGGCTTTGTATTCTTTCACGCCTTCGTGGTTTAACCATTCCGTAAGGGACCACTGTTTTTTTTCCTGAAAACCCCGGCAGTGGGCTTCGCCCACAATAAAATACTTCTCTCTTGTCTCCGCTTCCCGGTCCACCAGTGCTGACGCCCTGCCCACGGGATAAAGTCGACAGGCTTCCGGCCTGTCTTCATAAATGGAGCAACCTTTGTCCGTTACAAACGGGCATCGATGCCCTTCATCTCTTCCCATGCTCAGTTTGACCATGGGAAATCGAGCGTGTTGGTCAACAAGGGTTTCCGCGTACTGTTCCAGGAATTGATCGGAGGAAATGCTCAACCGGTTTTTCATGCGAAGGATATCGTAGGGCGTCAAGAGCAGACGAAGCCTCGCGCAACATTCAGTGAAGCATGAAACGCCCGCGTGGCATTCAAATTGGAAGGGATCTTTGTTCGAGAAAGGTTTAAATATATTTGTTTCTTCATGGGAAGGCATGTTTTACGTCCATTATCGCCAAAATTAGAGAATTAGCTTTCATTATTCTGTAGGGGGTTCTTTCACTTGAAGGGTTTTCTGGCCAAAAATGCCAAATTTAATCCAGTCGAATGCAAATTTTAAAAGTTCGGCGTCATTTCTTTTTAATTTTTCGATGGAAACATCATCAATTACAAAACGATCCAAGAATGAACTCTTGAATACGAATTCTCTGAATTTATCCAGATTATACAGTGCCATAAACGTCATTTGATAAATTTTAGGATTGTCAATGTCCAGTTCCTGGGCCTGCAACGGGGCTGTGACCTGGGAAAACAACATGTTCATTTCATCGTACATGGGAACGCCCTGCTCGATAAGCCAGTTGGATATCCTGGCATGTTCGGGTTGTTCCAGCCCTTTGCATTTCCCGGGGTCGGCGATGAAGCTGAAGGACCCGTCATCGTTCATGTTCAACGGATACATACGGCATGGCCACGGGCGGTCGTTGTAAACACGGCATCCCGTCTCACCCACAAATGAGCAACGCTTGTCGTTATCTTCGTTCATTTTGAGGACAACCATTGGGATGAGCCGTTTCTCCCGGGGAATAATAATGGTGTATTGATCCAGAAATGCTTCCGAAGAAATTTCCAGCGCATTTTTCAGTCGGACCACATCGTACGGGGTCAGCACAATCGTGATATCCCTGCAGCAATCGGTAAAACATGGAATCTCAGGGCCGCACTTGAATTGAAAAGCCTGGTCAGGATCCATTCGAAGTGGTTTGTCTACAGTCTTTGTCTTGTTTAGTTCATTCATTACAAAGATTTTCCTTTCAGAAATTGAATTTTCCTCTGCCATAAAATTCTTGACTAACAACATCCATTTGACTCTAATCAGAAATAATTCTATTACGGTGATGAAGCCATTCAGCCAGGGCTTTTACCGGGGTGATCTCAATTATGGATGCGAAACTAAGCAGAACTCTATACCAGTAAGGAAAGCGCTGGGTCAATCAAATTGTGCAAAGGGAGGGATTTTAAAATGATGGAGAAAACTTTGTCAATCATAAAGCCCGACGGCGTCTTGCGAAACCTCGTTGGAGACGTTATCGGTCGGCTTGAAAAAGAAGGGCTTAAAGTCGGTGCCATGAAAATGATTCAGATGAGCAAGGCTCAGGCAAAGGGTTTTTACAAGGTACACGAGGGCAAACCGTTTTTTGAAAGTGTTACGGATTTTATGTCGTCAGGACCGTGCGTTGTCATGATACTGGCAGGAGAAAACGTGATTGTCCGGTATCGGGAACTTATGGGAGCAACAAATTACAAAGATGCGGCGGAAGGGACCATCCGGCGGGATTTTGCAACCGACATTGAAAAAAATGTTGTGCATGGCTCTGATTCACCGGAAAACGCTGATATCGAAATTAATTATTTCTTTAATGCATTCGAAATTCCTTAGGTAAGGATAAACACTCTCTGAATCAAAAAAGGGTTCCGGAATTAAACACTTAATTCCGGAACCCTTCATGCTTGAGTCATGCCACCGACTATTCGTTGGGGGCTATTCTTTCTCTTTTTTCAGTTCGTTGAGTTCCTGTTTGAGCGTGTCGACCTCATCTTTCAGACTATTGGTTTCATCAAAGGGCTCAGGGACGTTTTTCTTGTCCTTCAATTCCTCAAAACCCAGATAAGCGGCCAGGGCGCCGCCTAAAATCAACATGGCGGGAACTGCTGCCAGAAGGGCTTTTGCGAAATATCCCCACCAAGTAATTATTCCAATGATGCCCAGTACTAAAGCGACTAAACCTCCACCTAAAGCTGCCATTTCGATTCCTCCTTAAATTTTGATGTTCAAAAAATGTTCAAATTTGAAAAAACAAAGCTGAGAGCGGCGTTTTTTGACTCTTACCATGATTCCTGCCAAAATAGGCAGGGGGAAAAGCTACCACAAACAAATTAAGTGTTCAAGCACTTAATTGACGAATGTTTAAAAAAAGTTGGCATGAAAATTGAGGACCTGTGAGCCCAGGGAGAAAATACACATTGACAGTTGGCGATTTTGCCCCTATGTTCCTTCTGCCCGAGCATTGGACCTCATCATAAACGGCAAAGCCCTTGGCTTTTCGGGCTTCTGTGGTTGCTTGAGCGAGGGTTTATTGACGTTGTATTGAGTGGTGGCGCGTTTATTGTGCCTGAAGGTCTAAGGTCATAAAACCGCAAAATAGTACGAAACAACGTGATTTTTTAAGATATTGTGATGAATGAATACATTTTTTCCGATTTTTCGCACAAAATAATGGAAAATAGCCGAAAAATGGGTTTGTTATTCTGAAAATTAAAAATTATACTGATCATTTATTTGCGAAGCATTGTAAGCCAGCGTAGCTCAGATGGCAGAGCAACTGATTTGTAATCAGTAGGTCGGGGGTTCGATTCCTCTCGCTGGCCCCAAAGGAAATAGATGGAAATCCGAATAGAACATAATGTTGATGACGACCAAATCGAAGAGGTGCTTGAAAAGGCACTCAAAGGCATTCGATCAACTGCAACCAAAAGAAAGTTCC
>JABGPV010000146.1 GCA_018644785.1 Deltaproteobacteria bacterium
TTCCTTTGTTTGTAAACGGCAAAACAGACGCCCACAATGCTGACCAGCAAGGGCATCAGGAATATGTTGAATCCTTTGAGGGTGGCCCCCAGGGTTTCAATCTCCGCACGCAGGTTTTTTCTAACCTGTTTCAGCTCCCGGCTGATCTGCTGTTTCTGTTCTTTGAACTTAATAACCTCGGCTTCCTGTCGAGGGCTGATAATCATTTTCTGGGATGCATCTTTTTCACTCTCCAATTGCTGTAACTTTCGGTTGGTCTCCTCGATCTGCCGCACCAGTTCCTTTTCCTTGTCCATCCACTGGGCTTTGGCACGTTTTTTAAGATCGAGTACCACCGTAAAGGGCCGTTCAATTTTCCCCCGTGACCTGAGACCTATGAGTTCATCGCTTCCGGTGAGGATCTCGGAACTATTGGAAAGAAAATTCAGATTGTCATTATACATCTCCGAAACAGCCATTCCGAAAAAATTGCGACGCTGAACATAAAAGTTATCCGCCAGCATATCCGCATCGGAGACAATCACCAGGGTGGCGGATTTCTTCCCCTCTTTCAATTGCGGGTATTTGGTTTCATCCACGGGCGGGATATCCGGACCCTCCGGTTTCGGGGGGCCATCGGGAAATGCGGTTTTAAACGTCCCCCGTACCCGAACAATCACATTGAATCTCTTTTTTGCCGGAACAAAGTCTTTTTTTACCGCATCCGCGCCCAAAAACGCCTTAAAGGCATCCACCACAGCCGCGTCTTCACTGGAATCCACCAACGTCTCAAAAGAATAATCTTTAATGGACGTACCCTTATCTGTTTCCTCCGCCCGCACGATGGCGCCGGCCACGGGGAACAACATGCTTTCAAGTCCCGCCGTGATAACATCCTCCCGGTTAAACGCCTCGCCCCTGGCTGAAATCATCAGGGGATTCTCTTCGGTGGCGGTATTGGATGTGCGAACCTGGGTGGGCTGACCGTAATCCGCAATGGCTTTTGCGGAATCCATTCGCACACCCCAAGCTTTGAAAACCCGATCCAAGGCGCTTCCGGACGACCGCATGAAATCCTGCTGTCCCCCGGATCGGTAAGATACGCACAGGGGATCTACAAAAATCAGAGCATTGCCGCCCGAAAGCACGTACTGATCAATGGCGTACTCCAAATGGGGGTTCATGTCTTTGGGAAATACCACCATGAGCAGGTCCAGAGACGGATCAATCAAACGGACGGAAGCTTTGATTTGTTGAACATTGTAGATTTTTTTCATCTCCGTCACAAAAATCCATTCGGGACTGGGAGGCTGACCGGGACGAGGGGCTCTGGCCCCCGATCCGAAAACCGGCAAGGATGTGATGATCCCCACGGTCTTTTTCTCGGGGTTCTGTAACCCTTGTATGATGCTGGTAAAATCATATTCCAGAAGCTGTTCCTTGGAGGGATCCAGCCATTCAAGGGTTTCCTCCTGATCCGCGGCCGTAAAAACCAGCCCGCAGGTGATGGGATCGCCCCCGGGCGCCTGAACCGGTTGAAGACCATATTTCTGGGCCCATTCTTCTTCATCGGAATCCGGCCGGGGGTCGATCATCTCCAGTTTGATCAACCCATTGCTTTCACGTTCATACTCCGTCAGGAAATCTTTCACGCGTCGCGCGTAGAGCTTGATATTGGCCGGAATATCGGGATTGCTCCGGGAATAGAAAAATTTCACGACTACCGGTTGGGTCATGGAACCGAGGATGGAACGGGTCCCTTGGGAAAGGGAGTAACTCTTGTCTTCGGTGGCATCCCAGCGCACATTGGCGTAGGAGGCCATGATGTTCACCAGGACCAGAATCAGAAATAATAGAATAAGCCCCGTTACGGAAAGAAGGGTCTTCTTAAACACTGTATTTTGTTTATTTTTCAAAGGAAATTCTCCTTGTTTTTCTAAGATGCCCTGCGGCTTTGAAGCACCACACCGTTGGCAAAGAGCATGAAAAAGATAACCGAAAAATAATAGCACAGATCGCGCAGATCGATAACCCCCCGCTCCATGGAAGCAAAGTGCGGCATAAAGCTGAAGCCGGATACCACATCCACCAGCCATATGGGAGCCCACCCCGACAAAATATTGGTAATGGGGGGCCAACCTGCCAGCACCAGAAACAGGCAGATGACAACAGACAGGATGAAACTGATAACCTGGTTGCGTGTGAGGGCGGAGGTCATGTTGCCCACGCTCAGGTAGGCGCCCGCCATGAAAAAACTGCCGCAGTAAGCGCAGAAAATGGCGCCCAGATCAGGGTCTCCCAGATAGCTCACGGTCAACACCATGGGGAATGTCAGAGTAAGCGCAACACCGATGAACAGCCAGGATGCCAGGAATTTCCCCAGGATCACCTGGGGCAGGGTGACCGGCAGGGTCAGGATCAGTTCAATGGTGCCGGTCCGCCGCTCCTCACTCCAGAGCCGCATGGCCACTGCGGGGATCAAGAAAAGAAAAATCCAGGGGTGCCATTCAAAAAAGGCACGAAGATCGGCTTGACCCATTTCATAAAAATTGCTGAGGGAAAAGGTGAAGAACCCGTTCAGCAGGAGAAAAATAACAATAAACACGTATGCCACCGGGCTTCCGAAATACCCGGCGAACTCCCGTTTCAAAATGCCTGACGTATTTCTCAGAAAATCGTTCATTTTTCCACCTCCGTGGCATGGGTGCTGGTGACCGTTCGAAATACTTCATCCAGACGGCCGCTTTCCACTTCAAATCCATCGATGGTCAAACCATTTTGAACCAGGCGGGCCATGATTTCATTGGCAGGGGGGTGAACAGGATCCTTTGGAAAGGCACGAAAGGTCATTCGGGATTCATTTTCAGAAACCACAACCGTCCTTTCAACTTCGGGGATATCCTTCAGATGGGCAAGGGGATCATTTCTGTCGGCGTTGGTGATGGTAAAACTGACAGCCCCATGAACCAACGATTCGGCCTTCAGGCCGGAAGGGGTATCATCGGCCACAATTTTGCCCCGTGCGATGATGATGGCCCGTGAGCACAAAGCTTCCACTTCTTCCAGGATGTGGGTTGACAGGATAATGGTTTTATCCCGGGCCATTTGCCGGATCATCACACGCACCTCGTGCTTCTGGTTGGGATCCAGACCGTCGGTGGGTTCGTCCATAATCAGATATTCAGGATCATGAATGATGCTCTGTGCAAAACAGACCCGTTGTTTAAATCCTTTGCTCAAGGTGCTGATGGGTTGATACCGGACTTCCGCCAGGAAACAGCGTTCAATGGTTTCTTCAATACGTGTTTTTTTGGGCGCCCCGGAAAAGCCCCGGATACCGGCGATAAATTCCAGAAAGCCCATAACGGTCATATCCGGGTACGCCGGTGCGTTCTCAGGAAGGTATCCGATTTTTTTCCGTGCCTTGAGCGAGTTTGTAACAATGTCGCTTCCCCCGATGGCGACGGTCCCCGAAGTTGGGGGGAAAAAACCGGTAATCATCCGCATGGTGGTTGACTTTCCCGCGGCGTTGGGCCCCAGAAATCCCAGCACTTCTCCCCGGCCCACGGAAAACGAAATGTCGTCCACCGCCAGCTTTTCTCCATAAAATTTGGTGAGATGCTTTACCTCAATCATGTATTTCCTTCCTTTTTCCCTTCCAGCTTCCTTAAATTATCTCTGGCAAAATCAATGGACTCATCCAGCTCCAAAGCAAATTTATAAAACCGGACAGCCATGTCTTTGTTTCCCATATCCCTGTAATTGGATGCAATATTGGCGTAATCGATGGCGGATGCGGGATTCAGCTCCAGCACCTTATGGAATGCCTCAATGGCCTTTTTATGCTCTTTCAGTTTGAAATAGCAAAATCCCATGAGATTGTGGATGTCCGTTCGTTCGCTGTCGATCTCAGCCCCTTTTTCGAGCACTATAATGGCTTTCCGGTACTGTTCCATATCCCTCAGGCAAATCCCCATGTAGGAATAAATGCTGGGCACATCCTCCCCTTTGGGATCCAGTTTCAAGGCCTCTTCAAGAAATTCCATGGCCTTCCGGGGGTTCTGCAGGGAAATATAAGCCAGGCCCAGAAAAAACTTAATATAATATTTATCGGGCAGCAACTGATCCATTCGGGTCAATTGGTTGATGCACCACGGGATGTTATCAGACCCGGAGATCAATTTGGCGCAAAACATGCCCACACTGGTTCCCACAGCCCTCTCCCGGAAATGGGCGCCGGGAATAATGGAATAAAAGGCCGGGATTTGAAGATGGGGGTGCATCACATCAATGGCAAACAGTTCCATGTCCATGACGTCGAGAGCCCCAATGCAGTTTTCCACTTCCACCTTGATGTTGTCGTTGCCCAAGTTCGGCAGGCTTGAAATGGGAACAATGCGATCCGGCTTCAAAATGAAATCGGCTTCAGCGAGATCCTGGAATTTGGGAAGACCACTGGCCACATAGTTGGAGCCGGAATTAAAATCACCGGCCAATTGGGCCACCTCGGTCAGGGCCCGGCTCAGAGATTTCTGGGGATCGGGCGTGGTGCCGGCGGTCCAGACAATTTCGCTCTTGTTAGGGAATGTGGTGGGATCATAGGCCAGGACACCCACGGACGGAATGCCCGTATTCAGGGAAAAATCCGATACGAACAGTTGAATCCCCGACTTTTTATATTTCTCTATCAGTTCGCATGTGAGGGCATCGGTCACCGTATTCAGATCAATGGCCGGTACGTTCGTTTTCTCCCTACTGATAATGGAGGACACATGCCTTTCCACCAGTTCACAAATCCCCTGGCTCACGGCTTCCTCCACGCAGTTTCCCGCTGACGGTCCGTTGAACTCGTTGATGGCAAAAAACCAGTCAAAGGGGATCAGAATTTCCCGGTCCTTTGTCATATTACAGCCAAGGGTCCATTTGAGGGGCAGGTCTTCAAATATTTCCCGGGCCCTGTCCAGTTCACCGGAATCATCATGCACTGATTTGGCGATGGCTTCGAAGGAAAGGGCCTCATTCTTCACGTTTTTGTAAGGTTCCAGACGAAAATTCCGGGGGTTCTTCCAGAAGCTGAAAAAACTGAACCGTTCCGCCAGCTCCATGACCGCACTGGCCTCTGACTGGCTGGGAGTCCCGCCTTTTCCCATCTGCTTCTTGGTACCGATGGTTTCTAACGCATCACGCCCGCAGACACTGAAATAAATGGGGATGTTCAGTCTGCCGTTGTCGATTCGCACGGTTTCTTCCAGAATATCCAGATTCACTTCTTTGAGCCTGTTTTTAAAACGCGCCACCGTCTCTTCCGGTGAAACAATCTTATCCTGGTCAAAGGTGTAACCCTTGAATGCATTCTTTAGTTTAATTTTGCAGCCCAAATTAAAAACTCCTTTATGGGTTCATTTTTGATGATCAGGCCTTTTTACCAATTGACGATCTTTTTTTCAACTCCCATGTTTGCGTTCCTGGCTGCCGGGGCGTAATTATTTTTCATGTGAGCTTTTTGCAAAATACGTAGAATATTTCGCCCATATGCCGTAGCCTCGTTCGGTGCGTACTGAACATTGCCTGCCTATGTCGCATAAAGCGGTGCATTGCATCTATCAGTCTTACAAGCACCCTTTATATTTCCATTGACATTTTTTAGTATAAATAGTTTTGTATGTATTAAATATTGGAAATTCAGAGCGGATGTGAACAGGCTGAACACGGCAAACATGTTATGGAAGCGCTTTCTGAAAAGTTTAGCCTTAAGTAGAACCGCAGTTTTTTCACTACAAATTTGTTCTGTTTCCGTACCCTTATTCGGTCTATTCGAACCGTATTCCTGAGATTCGCCACATCCAAAGTGGCATTTTAAATGTTATGGCGGCGGCTCTTGAGGAATCCGATTAACATAATGAACGCCTTGTTTATGAGATAGAAACAGAAACCAAAGGCTGGAAAGTAAAACACCATCATCGCTGTGACCACAAGATTACGGAGAAGATTTCTCTAGGAGGACCTTAAGCTCCACATGTGCTACGAACAGGCGGAGACAAAAATAGGAGGTGAATGAGATGTTAAGGCGATTGCAAATTCAGAATTTTAAAGGATGGAAAGATACTGGAACGATTAACATGGCTCCTATTACCCTGTTCTTTGGAGCGAATAGCTCCGGAAAGTCCAGCATCGAGCAGTTCCTGATGATGCTGAAGCAGACGATGGAGTCTTCCGACCGAAAAGCTGTTTTTTTCCCAGGCAGCATTAACTCTGCTGTTCAACTGGGATCCTACCAGGAGATGGTGTATCAGCGGGATTTAGAGAACCGGATCATATTTGAATATAAGTGGGATCTTTCTTCTCAACTCAAATTCAAGGATGTGTTGTCGGGAAAAAACTATACAGCAGATCAAATTGAATTCAGTTCAACAGTTGGTTTGGAAGATGTTCAGTCTCGGAAAGTATGTGTCGAGCAATTGAAGTACATACTTTCGTTGAAGAGTGATAATTACCTCTCGATTGGCATGGAGCGAACTGTAGGCAAAAAGCATCAGTATCGTGTTGAAGCTGAGCAATATCCACTAAAACGCAACCCTGGACGCGTTTGGCATCCCGGGGCTCCGGTACGTTTTTATGGGTTCCCCGACGAAGTGGTAGCGTATCACAAAAATGCTGAATTTGTGCAAAATCTTAACTTGCAGCATGAAACATTGTTTAAGTCCCTATTTTACCTCGGTCCGCTACGAACAAAAACAGATCGACTCTATGCATGGTCTGACATTACACCTGAAAGTGTAGGATACTCCGGTGAGAATACTATAGCTGCCATATTGGCATCACGGGGAAGAAAAATCAGCTTCGGTTATAAAAAATTCTCGAAGCCTTTAGAGAGGATCGTGGCAGAAAGCCTCAAACGCATGGGATTGATCGAAGAATTCAAGGTCAATCCTATTTCGGAGCAGCGACAGGAGTATGAAGTCAATATACGCACTAAGGGCTCAAAGGATTGGGTGGATCTCCCTGATGTTGGCTTTGGCATCTCTCAAGTGCTCCCTGTTCTGGTTCAGTGTTTTTATGCTCCACCAGAATCAATCATCCTTATGGAACAGCCCGAAATCCATCTGCACCCAAGTGCTCAGTCGGCACTAGCCGACGTGATGATTGATGTTATCAATTCCAGAGAAAACGGCAAAGACAGAAATATTCAACTAATTATAGAGACTCACTCAGAACACTTTTTGCGGCGATTACAAAGGCGAATTGCTGAAAATACAGTAAAGAAAGAAAAAGTATCCGCGTATTTCGCCAACATCTCGAAAACACCTGCCACCTTGGAGCCCCTCCAAATTGATATTTTCGGTAACATCCGGAATTGGCCCGAAAACTTTTTTGGCGATGAAATGGGAGACATAACAGCGCAGGCCAAAGCCGCAATGGAAAAACGAATCAGTCAGAATCCGAGCAGGGAGGATGCTTCAGATGAGTAACCCCCCCAGGAAATGCGTGGTTGATACCAATGTCCCGAAAAACGCAAATTTAGCTATCGATCCAGGAGAGATTCCAGATGATCTGACCATGTGCGTACTGGCTTGCGTGGAAGCCGTGGGATATATCATCAAAAAAGGTGGCTTGGTTGTTGATGGCGGTCAGGAGATATTTGATGAATACCGCAATAACCTCTCAATGAGTGGTCAACCTGGCGTCGGCGATCGCTTTATGAAATGGGTTCACGACAATCGTTGGAAATTCCCTCAAGAGGATCGCGTTACCATCACCGGACATGGCGATTCGTACAATGAATTTCCCAATCATGAAGGGCTTTCCGATTTTGACATTTCTGACAGAAAGTTTGTTGCTGTCGCCAATGCGCACCCCACCAAACCGCCGATTATTCAAGCTACCGACAGCAAGTGGTGGGGCTGGAAAGATTCTCTTAAAGAAGTAGGGATAACAGTCCAGTTCCTTTGCTCTGATTATGTCAAAGCAAAGTACCAGGAGAAAATGGGGACGTGAGCAAGACCTTTTACAAGTTTCCCTCGACACCGCATTTGGCGGTACTCGGCGATATGGACATCCGTGAGGATAAAGTGATGTCTGATGAAGACCGCAATGCCTTTCTGGAAAATGAACTTGTTGTCGAAGAAAAGGTCGATGGAGCGAATCTGGGCATATCCTTCGATCATTCAGCGAATATTATGGTGCAAAATCGGGGGACCCTATTGCATAAACCCTTTTTGGGGCAATGGCAGAAGTTATTCCATTGGTTATCTCCAAAGATTGATTCTTTCTTCGATGTTATGGAGGATCGGTACATCTTGTTCGGTGAATGGTGTTATGCAAAGCATTCTATCTCATATGAGCGGTTGCCGGATTGGTTGTTAGGATTTGATATTTACGACAAGAAGCAAAGGCGTTTTTTTTCATGCCCACGACGAGATGATTTGTTTTGCCAACTCGACATTGTTCCCATTCCGGTTCTCGGGAGTGGCTGTTTTTCCCTGGAAAAGCTGAAAGGATTTCTGACAAAATCCAGCCTGGGAACAAAGTCTTCCGAAGGAATTTACTTGCGAGTTGACAGTGCCAACTGGCTTGTTCACAGAGCAAAGCTGGTGCGGCCCGAGTTTGTTCAAACGATTGGGGAACACTGGTCAAAAAAAAAGATCCAACCTAATCGTCTTGATTGGGAGCAGATCTTTTCTTGAAGAACTCATTGTTCATCTTAGTCAGATTGAGAGGAGGGGCACGTGAACGGAAGGAAAGCCCGGATCGAGTTCAGCCAACGTGTCCGTCGAAACATGGTAAATCCATGGTATGAGCAAAAGCCATCGAGCTTTGGAAACATCTATGGAGGCAGAAGCTTTCAGGCAATATGTCCCCAATCTGGAGCTTGGGAACGAGGTGAAAATTTGATATTGGCAATTATCCGTATTTACATATATAGTCGAACACCCTTTCCGATTTTTTTCTTGAAAAGCGGCGGCTAGAGCGACTTTCAGCAATCCTGGTGGGTGAACCTGATGAGCTGTTGTGAAAATTTTATCTTGACAAAACCCCGGGTCCCATAATAGATCGAGCCCTTACATGGTAAGGTTTTTGGGAAATGGCGTCAGACTCTTTTGGCACACCAACAAGGCAGATCGAAAAGGTATTCGGATCTGCCGCTCTTATCAAGCCGTCGCAGCTACTTTGGCGGAGTCGGCTTTGCGTGGAGTAAGTGAGGAATAGATTCATGTTTTTTGATTCGCTTCTGTACGGGTCTCTGTTAATCTTTATTGTCGGATTCGGCTACAAATTTTACACTTGGGTTTCGAGACAGATTATCGGACCGGAGCTTCCCTATTCGACGGGACAAAGAATTTCCCAGGCCATAAAAGGCATATTGGGCGTCATTTTCAGCGCCCGGATTGTGGATCTTATTAAGGTCCTGATACTGGATGTCATCCTGCAACGGCGAATTCTCAAGGAAGATACCCTGCGTTGGGTCATGCATATGCTCATTTTTGTGGGGTTTATGCTGTTGCTTTTTGTTCATGCCTTTGAAAGCTGGACCAGCAGTAATCTTTTCGAGGATTACGCGTCCACGGCGCATCCCTATCTTTTTCTCAGAAACCTGTTCGGTTTGATGGTTTTTGCGGGCGTGGCCATTGCCATATACCGTCGGCGCGTTCTCAAAGTTCCGCGGTTGCGCACCAACGCCATGGACGTCTATGCCGTCTGGATTGTGGCGGTCATCATGCTCACCGGCTTTTTGCTGGAAGGGGCCAAGATCATCAGCCACAACGAGTTTCAGCGCATGGTGGAAGAGTATGCGGATACGGACGATGCCGAAGAGTTGAAAGCGCTGGAAGCCTTCTGGGTTGAAGAATTCGGCGTGGTTTCCCCGAAGGTGGCCGGCCCCTTTGAAATGGAACTCTTGACCCAGGGGCGGGAACTTCATGAAATGAGTTGCCAGAGTTGCCACGCAGTGCCGGAATGGGCATTTATCAGTTTCAACCTTTCCAAAGGGATGCGACCCATGGCGCAGTATCTTGATGATGCCGAAGCCACCTATTTTCTCTGGGTCATCCATATCCTGGCCTGTTTTATCGGGTTGGCCTACCTGCCCTTCAGCAAAATGTTCCATATCATCACAACGCCCTTAAGCCTCATGGCCAATGCGGTCATGGATAAAAAGCGGTCCCACCCCGCCAATATCCTGACACGCCAGATGCTGGAACTGGATGCCTGTACCCATTGCGGCACGTGCAGCCTCAGATGTTCTTCATCCCCCGCATTCGATGCCCTTGGAAACGACTGCATTCTGCCATCGGAAAAACTGCAAACCATTCGAAAACTGGCCGCACGGAAAACCCTTTCTCTGTCCGAGCGCCAGGCCCTTCGAGAAGGCGTCTATATCTGCACCAATTGTGATCGATGCACCGAGGTGTGCCCCTCGGGTATCAACCTGAGAGACCTCTGGCTCAATGTGAGAGAGGGTCTCATCCAGAGCGACGCAATGGGTGAACCCCTGATGCTTTCCGGCTTTTCTTTTGTGAGAGGGTTGAATAAACCCGGTTTGACGCCTGAGGATTACGCAGACCCCCTTGACATGGCCAAACGCGAGGTTTCAAAAGATTGGCCCAGTGCGGCTGAGATCGAATCACTGAGCTTTAACGGAGATAAGAAGTCACGCGCAAAACTGCCATATGACGCTGAAACCTTCAGGGCCTGTTATACCTGTCAGAATTGCACCACCGTTTGTCCCGTGGTGGCTGTCTCTGACAAACCTGAAGAAACATTGGGACTGCTGCCCCACCAGATCATGTGCAGCCTGGGGCTTGGCCTCACAGATATGGCCTGTGGCGCCAGCATGATCTGGGATTGTGTAACCTGTTACCAGTGCCAGGAGCACTGCCCCCAGCTGGTGGAGGTAACGGATATCCTTTATCAGTTGAAGAATATAGCGATCAAGGGTCCCCGGCGGGGGGGCGCCGCATAAGACCAAAGACCATGCGCGCTGCGTACTGCGCTTAAAAAAAGCGAGGCCTTTGAAAAGTGTTCAATTTTGTTCAAGATCAAGGAAGGCGAAAATTTCAACCGCAGGCATATGTTGAATATTCCGAAGATTGAAATTTGAGTCTGACGCAGAGATTGGGCAAAATGGGGCGCTTTGCAAAGGTCTCGAAATTGAGGAAAACCGATGAGATACGCTTTTTTTCTGGGCTGCAATATTCCTGCCCGACTTGAACAATATGAAACCGCTTCCCGTGCGGTGATGTCCCGGCTGGGTGTGGGTCTGATCGATTATCGCGATTTCACCTGTTGTGGTTACCCGTTGCGGAATGTTGACCGGAAAGCCTATCTTCTCTCCGCAGCCGGGAACCTCGCCCTGGCTGAACGTGACGGTGTCAACATCATGGCCCTGTGTAAATGTTGTTTCGGCACACTGAAGGAGGCCCAATACATTCTTGGGGACAATGAGACGCTGCGCCGGGAAATCAATGACATGTTAAAACCGAGAGACCTGTTTTATCAGGGCCAGGTAGAGGTCAAGCATCTGCTTTCGGTTCTGTACCACGATGTGGGCTTGGACAATCTGAAAAAGAAGATCTCCAGAAAAATGAAAGATCTCAAAATCGCCACCCATTATGGGTGCCATGCCTTACGTCCCAGTAAGGTGACCCAGTTTGATGACCCGGTGGCGCCGACCCTCTTTGATGAACTGGTGAAGGCAACGGGGGCAAAAAGCGTGGAATGGAGCGAAAAGCTCAATTGCTGCGGTGCACCTTTGATGGGCGTAAATGACAACATTTCCATGGATTTGACCCGGAAGAAACTGGACAGCGGACGCGAATCGGGAGCGGATTTTCTGTGCACCGCCTGCCCCTACTGCCAGATTCAGTTTGACCAGGTTCAGAGCATGATGGCGCAAAACGGTGGGACTGACGACACCCTGCCCTCCATGCTCTACCCCCAGTTGCTGGGGTTGTGCATGGGCGTTGACGAAAAGAAATTGGGTCTTGAAAAAAACCAGGTGGCCATTGACGGCCTCACCTCTTTTATAACGCAGGAGTAGTTTATGTCGACGAAAAACCTAGGTTCCGTCCTGGTTGTGGGCGGTGGCATTACCGGCATGCAGGCCGCACTGGATATGGCCAATTCCGGATATTACGTCTACCTTGTGGAAAGAACCAGTTCCATTGGCGGCATGATGAGCCAATTGGACAAGACCTTTCCCACAAATGACTGTGCCATGTGAATTATCTCACCGAAACTGGTCGAGGTCGGCCGGCACATCAACATCGAGTTGCTCACACTTTCAGAAGTTACCGCCCTTAAAGGGGAGGCAGGCAATTTTGAGGTGAGCATCCTGCAACACCCCCGATACGTGGATATGGACAAATGCATCGCCTGCGGGGCCTGCACCGAAAAATGTCCCAGGAAAGTATCCAATGAATATGATGCGGGTTTGGCCAAAGGGAAGGCCGTCTATGTGAAATACGCCCAGGCCGTCCCCCTGAAATACGCCATTGATCCGAAGTACTGCCTTAAACTAACCAAGGGAAAATGCGGAAAATGTGAAGAAGTCTGTCCCGCCGACGCCATTAACTATGAGGACAAAGAACGGCATATTGATCTGAACGTGGGTGCGGTAATCGTTTCCGACGGTGGTGAGGCTTACAATCCCGCGGATCACGACACCTACGGATACGGCAAAAACAAGAACGTGGTCACCAGTCTTGAGTTTGAGCGCATCCTGTCCGCTTCCGGGCCCTATGGCGGGCACTTGGTACGTCCCTCGGACAAAAAGGAACCCAAAAAAATTGCCTGGCTGCAGTGCATCGGAAGTCGTGATGAACACCTGGGAGGCCGGGGATATTGTTCGGGGGTTTGCTGTACTTACGCCGTCAAAGAGGCCATGCTGGCCAAAGAACACGCCGGCGGCGACCTGGACACAGCCATCTTTTACATGGATATCCGCACCAACGGAAAAGACTTTGAGCGATACTACAACCGCGCCAAAGATGAGGCGGGCGTTCGTTTTGTGAAGTCGCGGGTGACCCATATCGTTCCGGATAAAGAGTCCGGCATGAACATGATCCGCTATATGGATG
>JABGPV010000147.1 GCA_018644785.1 Deltaproteobacteria bacterium
ATACTGGTGAATGACCCGCCACATGTGTCCGCATTCTCCCCCCAGAATAAATTTGACCCCCAATCGTTCGGCCTCGGCGTACATCTTTGCGTTCAGCAGTTTGGCCACCTCGTGGCTGGTGAAAAAACCAAAATTACCCCCTTCGGCCGCATAGGTGGACCAGGTGTAGTCCAGCCCCAGCTGGTGAAACAACATCAGGTACCCCATGCAGGTAAAAATGCCCGGTTCGGCGTAAAAGTCCCCGGAAGATGTCACGAACAGAATTTCGGCCCCTTTGCGGTTGATAGACGGTTCTATTTTGACCCCGGTGTTTTCCTCGATATCATCGCACAGAAATTCAATGGATTCCTTGAAGGTCTGGGGTTCCATGCCGATATGGTTTCCCACTTGGTGGCACTTGGCGACAGCCGCCCCGATCCAGTCGATATTGAGTCCCAGCAGGTTCAGCAGTTCGCGGCCCAGGATGGTAATCTCCGCCGTGTCGATGCCGTAGGGGCAGAAGAGCGAGCATCTGCGGCATTCACTGCATTGAAAAAAGTAAACCCACCATTCCCGGATCACCGCCTTCGTCAGCTTTCGTGCGCCCACCATTCTGCCCATGATGCGGCCGGCCATGGTAAAATCATGGCGGTACACGGACCGCAGCAGCTCCGCACGGAGCACCGGCATGTTTTTGGGATCTCCCGAACCGATGAAAAAATGGCATTTGTCCGCGCAGGCCCCGCAGCGAACGCAGATATCCATGAAGATTTGAAGTGACCGAAACCGATGGAGCCGTTCCCGAAGGCCCTCCATGACGATATGGTGCCAGTCATCAGGCAGCTGCCAGTCGTCATCTTCCACCAGCCAGTCACGGGGGTTGGGCATCCCCAACGCCTTGATGTTTTTGCCTTGAACCCCGTGGCAGTACATTCCTTTCTCGAGTGTGGCTGGGGTATCCATCCACCCGGATGCGGGCATATCCAAATGGATAGGGGCAAGTTCCTCGGCTCTTGGGAGATTGTCGCTCACGGGGTTAGTCCTTTCCGTTCAATGGGGGCGTAGCTTCATCCAGGGGGATCCCCGCTTCCACCATTTTATCGTGAAATTCCGTTTCATAGGCCTGGTAGGTATGGAATTTAACCGGATAGTTCCAAGGGTTTTCATGAAGTACGGCGCGGCTGTTGTTGGGCATGGTGCGTGTGGGGGAAAAGAAAATACCGCCGGCGTGCATCAGTTTGCTAAAGGGAAAGTATGCCAGCAGGGTGCAGACCAGAAAGAGGTGTATGAAGAAAAGAGGGCCGATGCCTTCCGGGATCACGGGCTTAAACGAAATAAGACCCATGGCCAGCTGTTTGGCGCCGACGGCGTTAATTCCCACGATGTAACGCATGAGCGCCCCCGTACCGGCGATGCCCATGAGCAGAAACAAGGGAAAATAGTCGTTTAAAAGAGAGATGTATCGCAACCTGGGCATCAACAGCCGTCGGGACAGAAGAAGCGTCACCGCCAGAAGCAGGACCAGACCGCTCACCAGGATCTCCGGAATTCCCACTTCCAGCCACCCATCCAGGGCTTCCGCCGTTTTTACGGGCCAGGGGACAGGGTTCGTAAAAAACCGCAAGTGCCTGAAAACCGTCACAAACATGGCATAGTGGAACAATATGGCAAAAAGCCAGAGCCATTTGGCTGAGGCAAAGGTCAGCGTTGGTTGTTCCCCATTCTTACAAGCTAGGGCGACCCTTGGAGAGAGATTCCGAAAAAGGCTCCTGAACAGGAAGATTTCGGAAAAAAGCCTACCCAGAGCCTGCCCCCGGGTAAAAGGGTTATCCAGTCCGGAGGGTTTGATCCAGCTCAGACTTTTTTGCTGGCCTCCGGTGGTGGGAATGACAAAAGGATTGGGGATGCGGGCCCACTTGAGCAAACGGGCCAGAACACCCAGGAAAAAAATGATCATGGCGGTGTAGGGAATCAGAACGCCGAACAGATAGGATAGCCCAAACCCCTGGACCCCGATCCAGGCAACCAGGACAAGGCCCATGACAAGGAGCAACGCAGTCAAAATACCCATAACCAGGTGATCCCCCAGGAAACGCTTATCAGCATCTCGAAATAAAAGCGCTAAATTTTATAGAATCCATGCTTACGAAGGGAGCTTAGAGCATCCTTCAGGATGGTGTCAACCAGAAAAAATCAACCGCTAAAAGGCCTTACCCACTGAAAACCACTCCTCTCAAGGAGAATCAAAAACAGCATCGAGATCAATAATAAGCCCCGGAAGAACCCCGATCTCCAAAGTGCCCTTTCCTTCATTCAGTTTCGGAATATCATAATTCCCCGCCGGACCCAGGCGACGCACGGTTATCAGGTTATCGACGGGATGAACAATCCAATATTCCCGCACACCGGCCTTTTCGTAAATACGGACTTTATAGATCTGATCCCTGGCTGCGCTAGCCGGTGAAACGACCTCCAAGACAACATCCGGCGCTCCCCGGCAACCTCGCTCATCCAGTTTGCTTTCATCACAAACCACCAGGATATCGGGCTGAACAACGGTTCGCACCTCATCGTCCGCTTCTTCTTCATCTGGCAAACGGACGTCAAAAGGCGCTGAATACACTTTACATGGTTTTCCGGTCAAGAAAACTGCAATTTGTTTGAAAAGCTCCCCTGAAACCTGTTGGTGTCTGCGCGATGGTGCAGGACTCATGTCAAAAACAGCGCCATCCAGCAGTTCCACCCTATAATTTTCCGGCCAGCTCAAGTAATCTCGGTACGCAAATGTTTGCTGTTTTCGGGATGGAAGCGGCATTGAGGCCTCCTTTCTCTTTAAGCCTCGCTAATTCTGCATTGGGTTGGCATCGCAGATCGGTGGACATTATGCAAGACTGCGAGACGCAGTTTACACTTTTTTTAAAAAATTTTCAAACTCAAGAATAATATAGAGACCCTGCATCCCGTGAAGATAGCCAATCAGGGAGTCGACCACAGATGTAGTGGCATTGGATAATGAGAGAAACGGCAAATTCAATTTTGCTCGGATGACATACTGGCCTTATGTCAACCCGGTAGTTGCTTGATGTATGTTGGATATCACAGTTTAGAAATGGATAGCTCATTGGCTTGTCTACAAATGTCTTCATTGGGCTCAATATCAGGACGTAAGATAAAACCTAAATCAATATCTGAATCTGTACGGAAACCACCCAGTAGCCCCTTTGATCCCATAAGAGCGAGTTTGGATATTGAGTCACCAACTACCAGATTACTACCGATTAAAATTTTCTCAGTCTCAGTAAGGTTATTTGTTGATAGATTTTTAAATTCTTGGATATATTTCATCTATTCGCCTTTTTTCTGGAAAAACTGAGTCGGAAGATGAAGAAATCACTCCCAGAGATATCATTGGAGGCGATGGACATTTTTAACGGAGTATGCCTGGCCCGGAAATGTGAGGGAGCTTGAACATTCCATGGAACGGATACTCATCCTTGAAGACCCCGACGTGATACGGGTCCGGAATCTACCCACTTTTATTACCCAGCGACAGGGGGAACTACAGATGTTTTCTGAAAAACCCCTGACCATTGAGGAACTGGAAAACAAGTATATCGCATTTGTCCTCAAAAGGACAAAAGGGAAAAAGACCGAAGCTGCAAACATCCCCGGAATCAACAGAAAGACCCTCGCCGCCAAGATCAAGAAGTACCGCCTCCTTTATAATACATCACATTGAGCACGCCATGGAACGGACGATTTTTCTGCGTCTTTGCGCGAGACCTGTTTGGTTACGGCTTCGCCGGGTTAGGTTTTCATCTCATTTTACGGTGATTATGTCGGCATTCAATTCGAATATCTTTTGGCCGATCCCTTTGACCTTTATAATATCTTCCGGCCTTTCAAATGGGCCATTTTTTTCCCGATAGGCCACAATCCGTTCCGCATATTTTTGCCCTATTTTCTTGAGCTTCGTAAGCTCCGTTACTGAAGCCTTGTTGATGTTAACCTTTTCCGCCTGCTCTGCCAATGCCATTGGAACCAGTGCCATTACCACTGAAACGACAACTACCAATACGAAAAATCTTCTCACTTGTCTCATCTCCATACCTCCATATTTTGGGTTTTAAAGTGAAATTCCGACTCCTATCCCATTTAAACACGTTTACTCAGATTCAAGTTCTATGCCAAAATCTGGGTTTTCCCTGCCGGATGGAATTCTATCAAACGCCTTCCCTGTGGCGTTTGAGATAGCACATTTATTTTACGGGAGTTTCCGGTCACCATCATTATGTGGGCTTATAATTGATATTCTGAGGATCAATTCAAGGGGGAGAGTCCTAATAGAGGGAGAAAGTCCTTAAATGCACAAAAAACTGTGCACATGCACCTTTTTTTGAGCATCGTGTAGGAAGTGGGGCATCCGTATGATTTCATACCGTGCGGAAACAGCCATGGTGGGTTTGCTTTCCGGCTCCACGCTCGACTCGCCTGCAGCCCGGCGCTTACTTCAGGATCTTTTTGTAACGGAAGCTGACATCTTACCTGATCAGGAGGCCAAACAGTTAAACATACGGGTACACAATGCTTCAAGACCGGCAGCTAATCGAGCCCTTCTGCAGTTATTTGAACATCTCAATAAAGCCCATGTGAAATTTCCCGGCACAGACATGCGACTCGTTTATCAAATCGGGGGATTTTCTGCCTCAAATCCTGTCCAAGGTGCCACTTGATTTTCCGGGAGGTAAGGTGTCCTGAAATTTGAAAAACAATAATATCGCATTCTCTACCTCGTACATGAATAATTTAAAAATTTGGAAAACAGCATGAAGCGATTTACACATCCACAAATGCATCCATGTCTATGGAGTCAGGCAGAAGGTTCTCATAAAGACAACATTGAGAAGGTTGGGCAATTCTACGATCATTTCCTTCCAGGAAAGGACTTAGTGCATCAATCTTCACCCAACCACCCACCAAAACCATGCAAGGATACCAAATCAATTGTTGAAAATGAGCGGATACAAATATGGGCTCTGAGTCAATTTTTGTCAAAGGATTTTAATGGGAAAGGGTGACTATTTCAAGTTTTTCAAAGGCCATACACACCTTCAAACGGATAGGGGGTCAAAAAGTAAAAATAACCTTTTTCTTCGGTCTGGGAAAAGGGACATGCTCATTGAAGGAAATAATCTGTAATTCACTAAAAAATCATTTATATTCGGATTTCCAGGTGAATCTATACAATACTGCGGCAAAAAATTATTCTTGCAACCTTCTCTTTTCTTGCTATTATGCATCGTTACGAACAGAACGTTAGAAATGCGATAGGAACTTTCAATGGTCTTCAACGGGTTACACATATCGATCCTGCTTTTCTTTCTCGTGGGTTTCCTCATGGCCGCAGGCGCCCTGACCGGCGCCTTTTTTCTATCTCCCCGGGCAAGGGACAAACAAATGGGCATGTCCTATGAATGCGGCATGCGACCCCTTGCCGCCGCCCGCATCCGTTTCCATATCAACTACTACATCTACGCCCTGATCTTCCTGGCTTTTGAAGTGGACGTGCTCTACCTCTTTCCCGTGGCCCTTTTCTATTCTCAGACTACGGGGTTTTCCGCTTTCTACAAAGTATTTGTGTTTCTTCTGGTGCTGGCTCTGGCCGTTCTGTTTTTTCATGCAAAAGGAGTCTTTAAGTGGCCCCGGAAGCCCATTTTATAACTAGAACTGGGGTGACGCGAAGGACGGAACCCTGGACCCCGCCCATTATTCGGTTAGAATTGGCTGAAAAGCTGAAAGACGTGTGCCGGTCCATGTCTCTGTGGCCCATGACTTTCGGTCTGGCCTGTTGCGCCATTGAGATGATGGCCGCGGGCATGGCAAGGTTTGACCTGGCCCGTTTCGGGGCCGAGGTGTTTCGCGCATCCCCCCGGCAGTCGGATCTGATGATCGTGGCGGGCACCGTAACCCATAAATTGGCCCCGGCCATTGAGCGGCTTTACGACCAGATGCCCGCACCCAAATGGGTGATTGCCATGGGGAACTGTGCCATATCAGGGGGGCCTTTCAAATTCCCGGGACAATACGCCGTGGTGGAGGGCGTGGATAAAATTATACCCGTGGACGTTTATGTACCCGGATGCCCGGCCCGGCCGGAAGCGCTCCTCGAAGGATTGTTTGAATTGCAGAAAAAAATCAGCGGCCGGCGCTGGTGGCCGGAACCATCGGACAGTGGCGTAACATAAAATCTAGAATGGATAGTGAACCAAGGCATTTTTTTTGACAACCTCTGAGGATTTGGTATACTCCTTATGGAAGGGAATACAACAAATAGAGGGTTAGTCAAGATGCTGATTGAAATATCTGACAAAGGGCAAGTGGTGATCCCGGTTGACATTCGAAAGGAATTCGATATGAAGATCGGCGATATGCTGGATGTCATCGTGGATAAACATGAAAAATGCGTCAAACTGAAGAAGGCAGGTGGCATGAAATCCACCAAACTGGCCGGATCTCTTTCAAAATACAAGCAAAATCGGCGGTTTCCCTCAAGACACGAAATGGAAAAAGCGCTTGCGGAAGGAATTGTCCGTGGAAATTAGTCTAATCGACACAAATGTCATCATCCGTTATCTCGTGGAAGATCCGGAAAAAGTTGACATGAAATTCAGAGGGGTTTTCACGTTTTTTCCAAAAGTGGAAAATGGAAAAGTAAACGCAGAACTGTGTGAACTTGTGTTGTTCGAAGCATTTTTTGTGCTCACGAAACTGTATCAGGTACCCCAAAACGAGGCTGCTGAAAAGCTGTTTGACATGGTATCGTTTATGGGAATAATCATGCCTGACAAGCCCCTTATTTTATCCTGCCTCGAAATACTCCAATCCGAAAAAATCGACCTTGTTGACGCCTATTTATTGGCTTTGTCAAAGAAGAAAAAGCTGAAAGGGATCTTTTCCTTTGACAAAGATCTTTTAAGAAGAGGCCTTAAGTCAATTGCCATCGAATGAGTCTGAAATTATAAATGAGAATGCTCGGAACCCCAACCGAAGACAACGGCCCATGACTCCAGAGTGGACGGACAGACTCAAGACCCTTTGCAAGTGCCGACACAATTTTCAAAAGACGGGGATTACTTGGGGTCTCTTCCTTTCCCCCGACACTCTGGTGGATGCGGCTCGTTGCCTGTTTCAAGCCGGTTTTTTTCTGGAAGATATTTCGGCTTTGGATAGCGCAAATGGTTTTGTGGCCGTTTATCATTTAAGCGCCTATTCCGGAGCAGACAGAGTGGCCTTCTATGTGATCCTTCCCCACGATGATCCCCAAATACCTTCCATCAGCGCTGTTTACAGCGGCGCTTTATGGCACGAACGGGAGACAATGGATTTTTTTGGCATCCGCTTCACCGGTCACCCGGATCCAAAGCCCCTGTTGTTGCCTGAAGATATGACGGATCATCCCTTACAGAAAGAAGAAAATGCCAGAACGCCCCTAAAAGATCTTCTGGACCCGGGCGAAATCGTGGAAAGGGATCCTGACTTTCTATTTTTTGAAGAAGCCAATTTGCCAACCGAAGAGTCGAAACCCGAGGGGCAATGACCGAAGGCGACGAACAAACCCTCATCATCAACATGGGTCCACAACACCCGTCCACACACGGGGTGCTTCGGGTCGTGCTGGTCCTTGACGGCGAATACATCGTCAGCGCAACGCCTGTCATCGGATATCTCCACCGAATGCATGAAAAAATGGCGGAGATCAGAACCTGTGTGCAATACATGCCCAACATGGGACGTGTGGACTACCTGAACCCGCTGGGATGGAACTGGGCCTGGGTGGGAGCGCTGGAGCGCCTGGCCGGTATTGAAGTGCCTGAACGGGCGGAATTTATCCGGGTGATCACCGGGGAGTTGAACCGCATATCCTCCCATCTTGTCTGGTTTGGCGCCTATATTCTGGATCTGGGGGCTTTTACCCCCATCATGTACGCTTTTGAGGATCGGGAAAAGATTCTGGATCTGCTTCAACCTATTTCCGGGTCACGTCTCACTTACAGTTTTTTTCGCCCCGGCGGGGTGGCGAACGATGTCACCGATGCATTTCTGAAAGACACCCTTGCCTTTGTGAAATATATGAGAGACCGGCTTCCCATGTACCGGGATCTGGTAACGGATAACATCATTTTCCGAAAACGCTGCGAGGGGGTAGGGGTGCTTTCCCTGGAAATGTGTCAAAAATACGGGGCCACCGGTCCGGTATTAAGAGGATCCAATAGACCCTATGATATTCGAAGAGCCGAGCCTTATTCCATATACGACCGGTTTGATTATGAGATACCCGTTGATGAAAAAGGTGATGCCATGGGCCGGTACCGGGTTCGTATGGCGGAACTGGCGGAAAGCCTGAAAATTATCGAACAGGCGGTTAACCAGATCCCGGAAGGGGATCACATTGTGAAAAAAGCCCCCAAACCCCGCTGGAAGGCCCCCAAAGGGGAAGTCTATTTTGCTGTGGAAGGGGCGCGCGGGAAGATCGGCGTATATCTAATTTCAAATGGTGGTAACCATCCCTATCGCGTCAAACTGCGTTCGCCAGGGTTTTCCAACCTGAGCCTTTTTGGAGAACTGGCGAAGGGGCATCTCCTGCAGGATGCGGTTTCCATTCTGGGTAGCCTGGATCTGGTGATTCCGGAGATTGATCGGTGAAAGGGAGAAGATGTGCAGCAGGAAACGGAGAGGGTTATAGATTGTCCGGATTAAACCCATTAATCGTGATAACGGCCTTTATATTATGTTTACCTGTTCCCGGATATTCAGCTGAGAAAATTTTCAGGTTATCTCATGACGATTACAAACCATTTCACTGGTATGATAAAGACACACAGGAAACTAAAGGTGTTTTTATTGAAATGGTCGAAGAAATATTTGGGAACCGATTGGGTTATAAAATCTTATATACTGAATATCCATGGAAACGGGCACAGTTGCAAGTTCATAATGGTAAAGAAGATGCCTATATTACAACTCCAACGCCAGAAAGATTAAAATACACTGAAATTGGAGAGAAACCCCTTATTGTAATGCAAAAATCTATTTTTACATATGCTGATAATCCTAAAATTGAACTATTGAGAAATATCAAAAGCTTTGAGGATTTGAGACAATTTAAAGTACTTGATTACCTCGGAAACGGTTGGGGAAAAAGGCGTTTAGTTGAAGAAACTGGTATATCACCTGATTATTCCCCTTCCATAGATAGTGTCTTAAAAAAGCTTGCTGCTAAAAGAGGAGATATCTTTATAGAAGATTCAACTATTGTTAATTACAACATGCGAATTTTAGGGTTAAGCAAGGAAATAGTCGAATTGCCTGTTACTTTAGAAGCAACTGAGTTTAAATTGTGTGTTTCAAAAAAATCAACTTTCAAAAATGATTTGGATAAAATCGATAAGATAATATCTGACATGATAAAGGATGGTACCTTAACCAGGATTATAAACAATTGGAAATAGACATCAGATTCGAGTGTTCGGGCGCAGATTGGAAGACGGTTTCGAAAACACTGAAACGCGTTGGAATGGCATATGAAGAACCGGACGTCCATAGAAGAGCGTTTGAAGCCAGCCATATTGAACGACATGGAGAATACCATGAACATCGAAATCAGGGAACGCTTTATGAAGGCATGGGGAAAGCACTTCCCTGGCAGCGAACTCCCCATCGCCTGCTTTTACGCCAATGAGCTAAATGGCGTGGCGTTTCCGGATGTCCCCAAGCCTAATTCCAAAGGGTTTACATGTATTTTCAGCCAAATAGCGCCAGTAAGGAAAGGGCGTTCCCGTGCTTTTAATATGGACAACCTGGGGTGTTACGGGAGCTTCCTGCCCTTTGGTTTTGACACCCGAGTCACCGAGGATGTTAAAAACTACATCTGCAATGTGGAACGTGTTAAAAAGAGCTATGATCATGTTGACAGCATGTATGAACACCGACCACCTAAACAGGCTCCAGCAAAATACCTCGTGTTCAAGCGTTGGGATACACTTGAAGAACAGGATGATCCGCAGGTGGTTTTCTTCCTCGGCAACCCAGACGTTGTCGCCGGCCTTCATGGGTTGGCAAATTTTGACTCAATGACACCATACGGCGTGATTGCACCGTTTGGTACGGGTTGTGATTCAATCGTTGGTTTCCCAATGCACGAACTGGAATCAAAACAGCCAAAGGCGGTTTTAGGGGCCTTAGATCCTTCAGCAAGGATCAGATTTAAGCAGCACATTCTCACTTTCTCCGTTCCTTGGCCCAGGTTTTTGAGCATGCTGGAAAATATGGATGAAAGCTTCCTATCTACAGATAGTTGGTCGAAAGTAAAATCGCGATTATTACGAGCAAAATAGTTCAATTTTAATCCATTGTACGCAAGAAAAACATAGAGATTCCAATAAACGAATCCAATGGGGGGGCACCATAGACGTTGCGCGACGTTAGAACAAAAGATATAATTGCAGCATATTATGAGTCTATTCATGGAGGTCTGGTATGGGAGCATTAGACAGAATAACGTTTGACCCTGATGTCATGGGAGGGAAACCCTGCATTCGCGGTATGCGTCTCACCGTGGGAATGGTCGTGGGTCTCATTGCTTCAGGTCACACGAGGGGGGAAATTCTGGAGCTTTATCCCTATTTGGAAGTCGAGGACATCAATGGAGCCCTTGCCTATGCTGCGTGGCGAGTTGAAGAAATTGAGGTTCCCCTGGTAACGGCGTCAGGATGAAGATACTAATTGACGTGAACCTTTCCCCGAAGTGGGTTGCTGTTCTGGAAGAAGCGAGCAGACAGGCAATTCACTGGTATAGTGTTGGTCCTCAAAATGCTCCAGATCATGAAATTTTGTCCTATGCTAAATCAAAAGGCTATGTGGTCTTTACACATGACCTCGACTTCGGAGCTATGCTTGCCGCCACGAAGGCGGATTGTCCGAGTGTGATTCAAGTTCGGACACAGGACGTTTCGCCTCAACACCTCTCTCCTGTTGTACTCTCCGCTCTAAACCAGTTTGAGACCTACCTTGAGGAAGGTGCCCTTGTAACAGTTGACGAGAAGAAATCACGAGTTCGAATTCTTCCCTTGGTAAGATAGATCATAATCAGGCCGTAGAACAAACGGTTGAAGAAGAATTGGCAATCCGGGACGGGGGACATTCTCAACTTTTAAACTTCATTGCTTCATGATAGTCAAAAGTTTAAATGGTAAGAACGTTATGTTGTACAGATCCCGGAAGGGGATCACATTATGAAAAAAGCCCCCAAACCCCGCTGGAAGCCCCCCAAGGGGGAAGTCTATTTTGCCGTGGAAGGGGCGCGGGGGAAGATCGGCGTTTACCTGATTTCAAACGGCGACAAGCATCCCTATCGCGTCAAGCTGCGTTCTCCCGGGTTTTCCAACCTGAGCCTTTTTGGAGAACTGGCGAAGGGGCATTTTTTGCAGGATGCGGTTTCCATCCTGGGCAGCTTGGATCTGGTGATTCCAGAGATTGATCGGTGAAAGTAAGAGAGTGAGAAGTTGAAAGCTGTACAATTTCTGAAGGGATTCTCAGCATGGCAGTTTATCCGAAATTCTGGATATCACCCCCTTTTTTAAGTTAGCTAGCCAACAAACAACAAAGACTTGGATTTTTTACCGTCAAGCAAAAAACAGCGGTAGGAGTTATCCAGAAACAGCTCAATCACTTATTGTGCTGCTGACCAAAAATAAAGGAACTTAATTATGGCAAAATTTAATTCGGAAAAATTTCTTAACCATTTAAAAGAAAAATGGGGAGGACGACCGTGTCCACTTTGTGGTGTTGGAAATTGGAATGTTTCTGATTCAGTTTATGAATTGAGAGAATTTCATGATGGCAATTTAGTTATTGGTAGTGGCCCTATTGTACCTGTCGTACCAGTTACATGCAGAAATTGTGGCAATACAATAATGGTGAATGCACTACTATCTGGCGCTGTTGAGCAACCGAAAACGAAGGAGGAAGAAGATGGAAAATAACAATTCTTCCTTCAATATATCTCAGGATTATGAAATTTTACCACCCAAAAAAGATAAGGCATATCCAATACCCAAAATCGAATGGGAATATTTAAAAGAGCGTATCAGGAAAATAGGAAATATCTTTAATATTTATCATACATCTGGTGCTATCTTATTAGGTTTCTCAGGTTCTGCTTTTATAAACTTGTTTAGTAATGATTTTCCCAGTGAAAATAATGATATGTCATCCAAATTTATTACATGCTTGGCGATTGCTATCCTGACATCGATAATTGGTGGAATGTCATTTTATTTTGGCAAACAACAAAATAAAGTTCAATCGGTTGCATCAGATGACATTATTAAGCAAATGGGAATAATAGAAAAACGGTATGAGGCATCTGATTCTTAATAAAGTCGTATAACAAATCACTGAACTGTATTTTTACTACGCCACGCTCCGTAAGAACCAGTGAGTTCAACCGTTAACACCGCAATAGAATTCAAAGAATGGCAAAAGTAAAAAAGAAGCTCACCTCAGCACAAAAGCGCGCCAGAAAAAAAGCCAAAGCAGAAAGGCAAAAGAAGTATGTGTGGGTTTTTATGAATGGAAAGCAAGTCAGAGTCAAGAGACCGCCCACGATAGACGGAATGGATGTTGACGAGTACATTCAAAAGAATGCTGATCCAATATGGCTACACCAAAATGAAATGGGGGAGTATATCAAAACAGATGAAGACATTTCTTAAATTCAAAACGGTGTCAGTAACGAAAGCAGGTGATTACTGTCAGATCATGTTTCATGATGACTTGGATACTGATAGTTTCGCTAACCTAAAACTGACCCCCAAAAGAACAAAACGACAACCGAAAATTGCCCCCCCTGAGTGGTCCTCTG
>JABGPV010000148.1 GCA_018644785.1 Deltaproteobacteria bacterium
GACAATCGTTTTTCCGGAGGGTGAGGATCCGGTCATTTACGAAGCAGCAAGAAACCTGGCGGAGCAGGGCCTTTGCCGGCCCATCCTGCTGAGAAATGGTAAAACCATACGGGAGGAAACAAAGGTCAAGTCCGACGGCCGGATCCCCCTTATCATCATCGATCCTCTCTCTTCGCCCGAGCTGGAGCGATATATAGACCAATACTGCGAGGAACGCCATATGCCCCGGAGCGTGGGGAAGCGGATTGTGACCCAGCCCCTTTGCTTTGGTGCCATGATGGTAAAGAACAACGATGCCGGCGGCATGGTGGCGGGCATCGCCCATCCCACCGAGGATGTGATCCTGGCCAGCGAGTTGATGATCGGATTCCAGCCGGGGATCGGTCTGGCTTCCAGTTTTTTCGTCATGGAGGCGCCCGGGTTTGCGGGAGGAGAAAACGGCCGACTCATTTTTGCCGACCCCGCAGTCAACCCGGATCCGAACCCGGAACAGTTGGCGGATATTGCCATAACCACCGCCCATAGCGCCCGGGATCTCCTGGGATGGGAACCCCGTGTGGCCATGCTTTCCTTTTCCACAAAGGGCAGCGCCGAACATGCACTGGTGGACAAAGTGGTCAAAGCCACGGAACTGGCACGTCAAAAGGCGCCGGAGCTATTGATTGATGGCGAGATGCAGGCCGACACGGCTCTCATGGAATCCGTGGCCCTCAAAAAGATGAATTCGGAAAGCCCGGTGGCCGGCCGGGCCAACATTCTCATTTTCCCCGATCTGAACGCCGCAAATATCGGCGCCAAGCTGGTGCAGCGCCTGGCAAATGCCGCCAGTTACGGGCCGGTGATCCAAGGGTTTGCCAAGCCGGTGAGCGATCTGTCCCGGGGGGCTACGGTGGAAGACGTGGTTGGGGCGAGCCTCATGGTTTCCGCCAGAGCCGGGTCATAAACATATTGGCGGGAGGAGATGAATGAAAGGCATCGGCATCGATATGATCGAACTCGGCCGCATGGCCGAAACCATAGTACGCTCGGGCGACGTTTTCTTAAAAAGGGTCTTTTCCGATGATGAGATTCAAAAAGCCCGACGCTCGGACCATCCCGAAAAGTATTTCGCCTCGGCCTTTGCCGCCAAGGAGGCTGTGTTCAAAGCCCTGATCCTGGGCTGGGACCAGGAGGTGGATTTCAGGGAAATCGAAATTTTACGGGGGCAATACGGGGAACCGCTGGTGCATCTTCAGGGTAATGTGAAGGCACGTGCCGAAGCCAAAGGGTGCGACCGGGTGTTTTTAAGCCTCTCTTATGAGACGGATCTGGCAGTAGCAATGGCCTTTGCCGAGGGTTAGATTCCCCATAAACAGCGTTTTTCCAAAGTGCGGCATTCTTCTTTATCACCACGGTTACCGATTCTGGATGAACTCTTCCATAGTAAGTCCGATATCTTTACAGATTTTCCGGAGTAAGATCGGGGAAACATCCCTGCCGGAATGGAAAGAAACAGTTGTACCTCGTCCATCTAAATGCCGGAATTGCTTATGTGAACCTCGTTGCCGCACCTCCTGAAAACCAAGCTGCGTCAAAATAGAGACAACTTCTTTCGGTTTGAGGACTGGTGCCTTGCCCATTTTATGCCACCATGACTGTTTGTGTGCCGACAAATTCGGTTTCGAATTGGGGAATTCCATCCTCTAAGAGCATCTCGATGACCTCTTTCAAATTCCTATTTAGTTCATCTAGAGTTTCACCCTGGGTATGAGCGCCGGGAAAACCCGGGACAAAGCCCACATATAGCCCCGTGTCCGAGCATCTTTCCACGACTGCTGTAAATATTTTCATGGCATGCCTCCTTGTTTATCTGTGGGGGAGGGCGAGGAACATCCTTGCCACCCCTTGCCGCTACCTCTTTTCAGCTACGGGGCCAATGGAAAAAGCTTTCAGGCGACTGGAGCTGGACTCCCAGACGGCGATCACCATCTTTCAAACCGCTTTGAGGATGGGATGGTCTTTCAAAATAAACTTCATCTGCACCCAGTCACAAGTGATTAATGAAATCGCTCCTGGTTATAATACTCAAACCAAAGTCTCAAGCCATTTCGAAGATCAGTCCCAATTCATAATAAGCTGAAATACTATATTCTTTCGATAACTTGTATTTACAAACCCCCTATTTGCGTCTTTGATTCCAAAGTTTACGGACGTTCCACTTCGTATTCAAGAGAAATAATCTGATCCGTCATTTCTGTAAAGGCGATATCGTGACTAATCAGAAAGAGCTGGTCGTACCAGTGTTCCGTTACAAATACGGGTAGATTCTTAAAGAGATAGAGGGCTTTCGCGCATTGAATACCCTTGAGGAGGGATGTTATGCTGAGGCTAAGGGTAAGCTTTTCGTTATTCATGCTTGCCTCCATTGATCTTAGTAAAGGGGGCAAATCTTTATTTGGCTCACTTTAACAATAAATCTAATATTTCCTCATACATCTTTCTGCCCAAACAATGGTACTAACTCCAGATTATGATATTGTAGTGAAAAAAACAACATGAAAATAGTCAGGAATCCGCTTTCAGAGCGTTGAGACTGTTTGATATTTGTAGATGTAAATGATCAAACTGCTGGTCTTTTCGGATGATTACCTGCAAAATACCCCCACCTTCGGATACAAAACCCTTGACGTCCTGTTTAGGCACCATTACCATGGTAAGAAAACCCGGAAGTAAGGAGAAAAGGAAATGCTGGCAAAGCTAACATCCAAAAATCAGATTACCATTCCGAAAGGCATTATGGTCAATCTTCCGAATGTTCAGTATTTCGACGTGGATTATGAGAACGGAAAGATTCTGTTGAAGCCTTTAAAGGTGTATGGGACCGACCTCGGGGAAGTGAGAGAAAAAATAAAGCGCCTGGGTCTCTCCGAGGATTGTGTTGATGAGGCGGTACGCTGGGCCCGTTCCAGATGAAAAGGATTGTAGTCGATACCCATGTACTGGTGAGCGGCCTCCTGTTCGACGGAAAACCCGGTAAACTGGTCAAGCTCTGGAAAGAAGGCCGGGTTGTTCCACTCTGTTCGAAAGAAATCGTAAAAGAGTATCTTCGCGTTCTGGCCTACCCGAAGTTTCAGCTCTCCGAATCCGAGATCGATTTCCTCCTGACCCATGAAATTCTACCCTATTTCGAGGTGTTGACGGTTAAACCCGGCAAACCTTTTGTGACCATGGATCCATCGGACGACAAATTTGTCTGGTGCGCCATAGAAGGTCGCGCAGAGGTGATTGTCTCCGGAGAGGAACATCTTCTGAATCTCTCGCCAAGCCCCGTGCCCATAACCACCGTCACACGGTTTATGGAAGCGCGCTAATCTCGGCATGAAGTTTATCAATATGTGGCGTTATGTGCTTATTGATGGACGACCCCGTTTCACTCGCTTTACGTTTTACACAAGAAATGATCAGGGGAAAAGGGCCCCGAAAATTATGCTTGCTCATTGGAGACATTTGTGATTAATCTTCAGAAAATTTTCATGATGGAAAGGAGCGGTCGATAACGTTATGAAAGAAAAAACCGGGAAAGAGGTCTCCGCTGAAATGGGGATGCGGGTCAAAAAGGCGAGGGAAAGTCTCGGATTAAGTATTTTTGATGTTTACCTGAGATCGGATATTGACGTCGAGCGGCTGTCTCAAATCGAAGAGGGAACGGTTGTCCCGGCCTTGGGGACGGTTAGTAAACTAGCCAAAGCCCTTGATCTGAAAATGGGATATCTCATCTCCGGTGAAGAGGCGAAGGCCTACACGGTTGTTCGCCGGGATGATCGCAAAGTGACCTCCCGATATGATTCAGGGAAGGAAAAACATCACGGCTATGAATATGAATCCCTCGCACCCCATAAAACGGACAGAACCATGGAACCGTTTATGGTCACCCTCGAACCTTCCGAAACGGAGGAAGAGAGATCGACCCATGACGGTCAGGAATTTATTTTTGTACTCAGTGGGAAAATGGAGGTGCGTCTTGGGGAGGACATTCTCATTATCGAGCCGGGTGACAGCATCTACTACGACGCCACCGTACCCCACCTGGTAAAATGTCACGGCAAGGAAACCACCAAGATTCTCGCTGTCCTCAATGCCGGAAAATAAGTATGCCCATCCGGGGCCGGCAAGAATAATCAAGTCGAGCAGGATCACCCATTACAAGGATCCCGGTGCCCTTGCGGAATTCGGTATCTTCAGAGATACGTTGTCGTTTTTGAACCGTTGAAAAGGAAGAATCAGCAAAATGACTTTATGTTATGAGATGGATGAAAAGTATAAAATGATCCGGTTGGCGGTCAGGGAGTTCGCGGAAAGCGAAATCAAACCAGTGGCCGGAGAACTCGATGAAAAAGAGGAATTCTCCGTATCATTGACCCAACAGATGGGGGACATCGGCTTGTTCGGTATGATTGTACCGGAAGCGTACGGAGGCCAGGGTCTGGACTATATTTCCTATATCATCGCCATGGAGGAGGTTGCCCGAGTGGATGGTTCACAGGCAGCGACCCTCGCCGCGGGCAATTCTCTGGGCATCAACCCCATTGATAAATTCGGCTCAGAAGTCCAACGGAGGAAATATCTTCCCGATCTCTGCCGGGGAAAAACCCTTATGGGGTTCGGTTTGACCGAACCGAACGCAGGTTCCGATGCCGGCGCGACCAATACAACCGCGGTCAAGGACGGGGATTCATGGATTATCAGGGGTAGAAAGACACTGACCACCAATGCCGACACACCGATGACCAAAGGATCGATCGTTCAGGCAGTGACCGGCCAAAGGCCAAACGGAAGAACCGATTACACCTGTTTTATCGTGGAAAATGGTACGCCCGGTTTCACCCTGAACACGCTGAAACGAAAACTCATGTGGAGGGGGTCAAATACCGCGGAACTCTTTTTAGACAATTGCCGTATTCCCAGTGATGCTATTCTTGGGAATCCGGGAGATGGGTTCAAACAGATGCTTGAGACCCTCGACGGCGGGCGCCTTTCCATCGGGGCCATGGGTCTCGGTTGCGCCCAGGGAGCCTACGAGGCTGCCCTACGCTATTCCAAGGAACGTGTCCAATTCGGTCGTCCCATCTGCAAGCAACAAGCCATTGCCTTTAAGCTGGCGGATATGGAATTGAAGATCGAACTGGCAAGAAATATTTTGTACAAGGCTTGCTGGTTGGCCGAGAATAAGCGTCCCTTCGGCAAAGAGGCCGCCATGAGCAAGCTTTATTGCAGTGAAATCGCCAGGGAAGTGGCTGATGAAGCCGTTCAGATCCATGGAGGATACGGTTTGTTCAAGGATTACGATGTGGAACGTTTTTATCGGGACCAACGCCTTCTACAAATTGGTGAAGGGACATCCGAGATACTTCGGATCGTGATTTCGCGGGCAATCGGCTGCTAGGCACCCGGAAAAAATGAATTCCTTCGAGGTTTCTAAATGAAGATCATTGTAACAGTAAAACAGGTTCCGGATACCCAGGAAGTGAAAATAGATCCGAAAACGGGTACGCTTATTCGGGAGGGTGTCCCCAGTATTATCAATCCGGAAGATAAAAATGCCATCGAAGAAGCGCTCAGGATAAAAGAACGCCATGACGATGTGGATGTCACGGTTTTATCCATGGGTCCCCCGCAGGCCGAAAGCGCCTTAAGAGAAGCGCTGACCATGGGCGCGGACGGAGCGGTTCTTGTGAGTGACAGGTCCTTTTCCGGGGCCGATACCCTGGCAACAAGCTACCTGCTTTCGAGGGCCATTAAAAAAATAGGGAAATATGACCTGATCCTCTGCGGAAGGCAAGCCATAGATGGCGATACCGGACAGGTCGGCCCGCAACTGGCCGAAGTGCTGGATCTTCCACAGGCCACCTATGCCGAGGAGATCAGTATCCGGGGGAATGGGGTGACGGTGAAGAGTAATTTCGACAGCGTCACCCGGGTGATCGAAATGAAAACTCCCGCATTGATCACAGTCACAAAGCGGATCAATAGACCCCGCTTTAAGACCATGAACGGGGTTCTGAGAGCCTTTCGAGACAAAAAGGTGGCAACCTGGACAAAGGACGATTTGAAACTGAATCCCATGCGAATCGGTATCAACGGGTCACCCACCTGGGTGAGGAAGACGTTCGTTCCCAGCCACAACCGTGACGGGCTTGTGATCGAAAAGAAATCGGGAGAGATGGCCGAGGATATCATGAATTACCTTTTGGAGAAGACCCTTTTTAGGTTGTAAGGCTGTCGCTGGAAGGCCTACGGCTAATACCTGCCGGATACCGAATAGATGAAAAGGATGCATTATGTCTGTTGTTGTTCATGAAGAAAAATGTAAGGGATGTAAACTCTGCATCGAGGCGTGTCCCTACGCGGCAATAAGCATTCAGGATAAAAAAGCGGTCTTGAACGCGGGATGCACAAATTGCGGCGCATGTATCGACGCCTGTGAATTTGACGCCATCACTTTCGAAGGTTCCGAGGAGAGGATCCGCATGGATGTCGCCCCATTCGAAGGGATCTATGTTTTTATGGAGCAGGGCAATCAAACCGTTTCAAAGGTGTCGCTGGAACTGCTGGGAAAGGCACGGGGGCTGGGTAAAGAGTTTTCGAGGCTGGGGAAAAAACAGGTCGTAACCGCCATACTGATCGGCCATGAACTGGGCAATATTGCGGATGAATTGATTTATTACGGTGCGGATCACGTAATCGTTGTCGAGGACGAACCCTTCGGGATATATCAAACGGATATTTACACCAAGGCAGTCGTTCAAATTGCCAGAGAGAAAAAGCCTGAAATTCTGCTATTCGGCGCGACGCCACAGGGTCGGGATCTTGCCCCGCGTGTGGCCAACCGACTGCGAACCGGGTTGACCGCAGATTGTACGGCCCTGGAAATATGCACAAAAGAGGGTATCTTACTGCAAACCCGGCCGGCCTTCGGCGGCAATATCATGGCCACGATCGTTTGCCCGGATAACCGCCCGCAAATGGCCACGGTACGTCCGGGCGTGATGAAGGAGGGCCCTCGCGATCCGGAAAGAACCGGTACCAGAGAAGTGATGAACGTGATTCTGAACGAAAAGGATTTCATCACCCGCATTCTGGACATCGTTGCCTCAACCCGGGAACATGCAAAACTGGAGGATGCCAGGATCATCGTAGCCGGAGGTCACGGCGTGAACAATCCGGAAGGGTTTGAAATTCTGGAAGCCCTGGCCGTCGAACTGGGAGCTGAAGTGGGGGCCTCACGAGCTGCGGTAGACGCGGGCTGGATCGGGCAGGATCACCAGATCGGCCAGACGGGGAAAACGGTCCAACCGGATTTATATATCGCCTGCGGCATTTCAGGATCCATTCAGCATTTGGCCGGGATGTCACAATCTAAACACATCATTTCCATAAATACCGACAGGAAATCTCCCATTGTCTCCGCCTCCGATGTGACCTTTATCGGCGACTTGTTTCAAATCGTTCCCATGCTCACGGATAAGATACGTGAATATAAAGAGCGGTAGGTTTCGGCAAAGGCCCCTTCCCCGGAAAGGTCCGTAGATCATTCGGTGACGCCGCTTGATCCGGCTTGACAACTTCGGCAGCTTTGTAAAGATCTTTTCCCTTTCGATCTTCTGGGCTAATATTTCCTTTTGAGCTTCTATCGCCCTGCCCCACAATAAGCTTGACAATATTTATTTGGCATGCCAACTATTGGCACACGTAATATGCTCAGAGTTCCACAATTCAAATTCTGAAGGAGGCATCCCATGGAAAAGCTTGTGAAAAAAATAGAGGCACTATTGATCGAACAAGAGATTCCCGCTTTCGGCATAGCGGATTCAACGCTTATGGAAAAGGAAGCTCGGAATTACAGAGGATCCGATATCCTCGCATCCGCCAAAAGCATCCTCTGCATGGGCATGCCCGTTCCAAAAGGCGTTTTCCACAGCAAACAGAGGATCAATGAAACTTACTGGCGCGCCGCCAACATCTATTACCGAAACCTGGATACGATTCTGCTGCGGATAGCGCGCATGATTGAGGAGAAGGGGGAGGTTGCGGTGCCCGTCTTCGGGTGATTCCCGTATGATGTCAGAGGTCCGGGTGACTTCTTTGGATTCATGTCCTTGGTGAAAATGGCGGAGGCTGTCGGCATCGGAAAAATCGGAAAGAACGGACTACTGTTTAATGCCGTTTACGGTCCGCGGTTTATGTTGGGTGGGATCGTCACAACGGCAGACCTGCCCGCAATGACCTGGCCGCAGAAGGATGAAAAAGGGTGCCCTGATGATTGTTTTGCCTGTCAGGAGGCCTGTCCCATCGGTGCCATTGACAGATCCGGCAAAGTGGACCGATTGGCCTGTGTAAAGCATTCCATGAAAACCCCCATCTTTTCTTATCTCATGAAGACAAAGGCATTTGACAAATCTGAAGCGCCGCTGATCAACCACCTAACCGGCGTGGACGACCATTCAATGTACACCTGCATCAATTGTGTTTCCAAGTGCCCCCATTGTTGATAGGTTAATGGGCGATGCGGGAAATGCCCACAGGAAGGAGAACGATGTCAACCCTATCAAAAGATGACCGGCTTATTTATCTGGTCTTTACGGCTCAGCATAGACTGAGAATGCACATCAGGGATGAACTCAAAGCTGCCGGCGTGAAAATAACGTTGGAACAGGCCGGGATCTTATTTTTGCTGGAAGCGGAAAACGGACAAGCCATGTCCCAACTCAGCAGGCTTCTTCTCCTGGACAACTCTACCATTACGGGTTTGATCGATCGCCTGGAAAAGTCGGGTTTCGTTCTGCGCAAGGCTAATCCAAAAGATCGCCGCATATTTCTTATTCATATTACACAACTGGGCATCAAGGAAGTGAATGACGCAAAAACGCTTATCAATCGCGTTAATGAACAGATTAAAACGGATTTTTCGGATGAAGAAATCGAAACCTTTAAAAAGATTCTCAATAGTTTTGTGACGAAATTCAAAAAGGCATAATCCACTCAATTTCAGCACCGACCATAATCGGGGGAAAACATGATCAATATTCTGGGTATTTCGGGAAGTCCTGTTAAGGGGTCCAATACGAAATTGATGTTGAGGGAAGCATTGAAAGCCGTTGAACAGGACGGGGTCAAGATCGATATCTATGACATTCAGGGCAAAAGGATAGAAGATTGTCGGCATTGTAACTGGCCAGGATCGTCAAAGCGGGCAAGGCCCATGTCTAAAGGACAAGCTTGTTAGACGAAGCGCGGCACCACCTCAACCAGATTGCAGTGAAAGGCGCAGCTTTCTCCCATGTCCGTGAGTTCCTGACCGGTCAAATGGTTGATCCCGCGGTTTCCTTCCATGAACCGGGGCCAGTAAATCCCTTCCGCCACCGTGACGCCCGGGGATGTTTCATCGGTTACCCGGGCCGTCAGAAAAACCTCCCCCCGGTCATTGTAAACCCGAATCTGCGTATGGTCTTCTATCCCCCGTTTTTTCGCATCATCGGGATGGATCATCAGGGTTGCAGGGCCTGCCTTTTTCCGAAGATCATCAATTTCATTAAAAGTGGAATTTAAAAACTGATGGCGGGGCGGGGTGATCAACTGAAGCTTGAAACGCCCCTCCCCTTCCCTGTCCACACTGGGCTCCCCGTTTGGCAGCGGGTCCAGCCCCATGGCCGCCATGCTTTGGGAATAAAATTCGATCTTACCGGAAGGAGTACCGAACCCGCTTTCAAAAACGGCGGTTGGCACCTGAAGGCGAACGGGCCGTCCCGTCTTCAGACGATCCAGCGTAATCCCTTTGAGATAAGGCGAACCGGATGCCAGGAGCGATTCGATGATCTCCGGTTCCGATTGGGAAAAACAAGGGTCCTTGAAATCAAACCGGCGAGCCAGATCCTGAAAGACAGTGAGGGCTGAACGGGCCTCTCCCACCGGTTCCATGACCGGGTGCGCCATCTGAAGATAATAGTGTCCATAGCTTCGGTACAGGTCGGTGGATTCCATGGATGTGGCGCCCGGAAGCACAAGGTCTGCGTAAAGGGCCGTCTCGCTCATCACAATTTCATGGACCACCGTAAAGAGGTCCTCCCGCTGGAGCCCTTGCAGGACTTTCGTTAAATCGGGGGCCACCACGGCCGGGTTGCTGTGGTACACGTGCAGGGCCTTGACGGGCGGATCGGAAAGCCGGGTCAGGGCCGAACCCAGTTGCACCATGTTGATGGTCCTCGGGTTTATGGTCCTCGGCGCTGTTGAATCCAGGGATTCCTGAAGCACGGCCTCCATATTGAAGGCAAAGGCTGCCGAAGTGGACCTTGTGATACCGCCGCCTTTTTTGTGGATGGCGCCCACCAGGGCCGGGAGCAGGGCAATGGTCCGCATGGCCATGCCGCCCTTGAGCTGTCGTGCAGGCCCCCAGCCCGTGCGGATATAGGGTGCCCGAGCAGTCCCGTATCGGGTGGCCAGATCCTCAATTTGGCTCCCCGGAACACCCGTTATCTCCGCCACTCGCCGGGGGCCGTATTCCTCCAGACGTGGTTTCAGTTGGTCAAAACCGATGGTCTGATCAGCAATGAATGTTTTGTCTAACAGCCCTTTTTTAACCAGGACATACATGATACCCAAAGCAAGTGCGGCGTCCGTACCGGGCCTCAGTTTGAGATGGAGATCCGCTTTTTTGGCGGTGCGGTTCTCATAGGGATCGATGGCCACAATGGCAGCGCCCTTCCGTCGGGCTTTGAGGAAAAAAGGCCATGCATGCATATTGGTGGAAAGGGTATTGCTTCCCCATAGTATGATTAAATCCGAATCCACCGAAGTTTCAATATCGGTGGTGGGGATATTTCCCATGCTGGCTGAAAACCCTGCCTCGGCCGCCGCACTGCAGATGGTCCTTTTCAACCTGGATGCACCCAGCCTGTGAAAAAAAGGATGACCCGCATGAAACTGCACCACACCCATGGTGCCGGCGTAGGAATAGGGCAAAATGGCCTCGCTTCCAAAATCCGAAACAATCTCTTTATAGCGACCCACAATTTCATTTAAGGCCTGGTCCCATGAAATCCGCTCAAATTTCCCGCTCCCTTTGGGCCCTACCCGTTTCAACGGGTGATGAATCCGCATGGGCGAATGAACCCGTTCCCCATAGTGCCTGACCTTTTCGCAGACGGCACCGCGGGTGAAGGGATGGTCCGGATCCCCTTTGACTGAAACCACCCTCCCCTTTTCCACGCCCACCAGGAGCCCGCAGGTATCCGGGCAATCGTGTGGGCACACTGAGCGTTTATAGACAACCATTGATCATCCTCCCACTGACGGCAGTTTCAAATTTGTCCCTGAATATACGCAAGTTGCACCGAAAAAGGCAAGGAACTCATATTAAGAGCTTCGGCCTTCATTGGCTTGACATCCACCATACCATTGAAATAGTCTTCTGCTCATGGAAATAGTTGACACAAGTGAGGACTTTGTATGAGCCGGACCCTGGCGCAGATCGGAGAGTTCGGTCTCATTGACCAAATCCATAAGATCATTGAAAAAGAAGGCGTCCCACTGCCCAAAAACACCCTCGGCATAGGCGACGACTGCGCCGCCTTTCAACCCCGCCCGGGATATGATCTCCTGGTAACTTGTGACTGCATGGTGGAAAACCGGCATTATCTGCCCCAATTTATCTCACCCCATGACATGGGGCGCCGGGCCATGGTTCTGAACATCAGCGATGTGGGCGCCATGGGCGGGCGCCCCCGCTATGCCCTTATTTCCCTGGGGCTTCGGTCGAGTACGCTGCTCGAGGACGTGGAATCCATCTATCGCGGATTTCTGGTGGAATTAAATCCCTTTCAGGCCTTTATCATCGGTGGTAATGTAACAAAATCCACGGACGCCAATTTTATCGACATTACCCTGATCGGGGAGGTTGAAGCGGGCAAAATGGTGCGTCGTTCCACTGCAAAACCGGGGGACGTGATTCTGGTGACCGGGTATCCCGGTCAATCGGCTGCGGGACTTGCCATTCTGCTCCGGACCGAAGCCGGTAAACCATGGGATGGCAACAACCCGCTGGTTACGGCTTATCAGTGCCCAACGCATCGTGCCGTTGAAGGACGTGCTGTGGCCAAAACGGGTCTTGCCAATGCCATGATCGACACCAGTGACGGTCTCCTGGGTGACCTGGGCCATATCTGCCATGAAAGCGGCGTTGGCGCCGTACTTTACGAAAAGGACCTGCCCGTAAGCCGGGCCCTTCGTCAATTTTCCGAAAGCTCCGGCCGGGAGCCCCTGGATTTTGTTTTGAGAGAGAGTGACGATTATGAATTGATGATGACTTGTGACCCCGAACATGTGGCAGGTATTCGTGATGCCATTGCCGGCATAAGCCATATCCCGGTTGCCAACATCGGGTCCATCACCGCAAACAAAGGCGGAATAGAGATAATAGAATCCGCCGGCAATTCCCGCCCGGCAACTGTTTCCGGCTGGGACCACTTTTCAAAATGAGGAAAAATTATGTTTAATGACAACCTGGCGCATAAAGCCGCCATAAACCTTACAGAACTCAGAAGCAAAAAGCCATTGATCCATAATATCACCAATTTTGTGGTCATGAATTTTACGGCAAACGCCCTCCTGGCTTTTGGTGCTTCTCCCGTGATGGCCCATGCGCCGGAAGAAGTGGAAGAAATGGTGTCCTTTGCCGGGGCCCTGGTGCTCAATATCGGCACCCTGACGCATCCCTGGATAGAAGCCATGCTGAAAGCCGGAAGAAAAGCCAATGAATTGGGGATCCCCATTGTTCTGGATCCGGTGGGTGCGGGGGCAACCGCTTTTCGCACGGACACGGCCATGAAACTCACGGAGGCGCTCTCCATCAGTGTGATTCGCGGAAATG
>JABGPV010000149.1 GCA_018644785.1 Deltaproteobacteria bacterium
GAGGGCGGTTTTGGCCACGCGGATGGTCTCATGGGACTCACTGACCGCGATAAAGGCTTTTTGCACGTCCCGGTTCACGGAAAGCGCCAGTTTTCTCAAATCGGCTTTCAGGCGGGCAATGTTCGCCTGGGTTTCCTTTTCTTCTCCTCTGGTTCTGAAGCCTGAAAAAAGCTCCCACTTAAGCGTCACCCCGGCGACCCAGTAATCCTTGAGGGGAAATTCAGTGCTGGCCAATCCGTACCCCCCGTTGGCGGAAACCGTGGGCCAGTAGCCAGCACTTGCAGCACTCAGCTGTGCTTTCCCCGCCATGATCCGGCCCTTTAGACTGGCGATCTCAGGACGGTGCTTCAGGGACTCCCGGACGAGAGCATCACAATCCGAGGGCATGGGCGGAAGGTAGGGAACATTGGCAATAACATAATCCCCTTTAATCGGGGGGCCGCCGATGGCGTTTTCCAGGTCAACCTTTGCCGTGCGGATTGCAAAACCCGCCTTGAGCAGCGTAAGTCTGGATCTGGCCCTGTCCACCGTGCTTTTGGTCACATCGATTCTGGGACGGATACCGGTTTCAAACAGGGCTTTTGCCTGCTCAAGGTGTTTATTATAGGTCACCAGCGACTCTTTGGCCACGTCCGCCAGGCGAATTCTTTTAAGCATTTCGAAATAGGCCACTTTTACGGTGCAAACCACATCTGCGATGCTCCCTTCAAGATCCTTTTGCCCCGCGGCCAGCTGCTGCTGGCTGTTTTCCAGGCCGCCGGATGTCTTTCCGAAATCATAAAGGCGTTGAGACACGAAGAAGTTGGTGTTGTAAATGTTCAGAGGGCTGTTCAGATCCGGAAGGCCGGAATCTCCGGATCCACGGGAAAGATTCCCGGCCAGCCCTCCCAGCATGTCCGGTAAATCCCCGCCCACCCGGTAGTAGTTGGTCATGTTGGAGACTTGTGGAAAGTAGGCTGAAGCCGACTGATCCACCATGGCTTCCAGCGCGGCGACCTGGTATCGTGACGCCTCGATGGAGGGGTTTTGCCGGAACGCCGCTTTGAGCGTCTGGCTCAATGTCACCGTCTGCTCCTGCGCTTGGCAGGGCCGCTCCGAGAAAGCCGAAGCCACAAACGTCATGACCAGGATGATTAAGAGTTTCAGAAAGGGTTTCATGTTTTTCTCCCTTAATCCAGGGTCCGCCTGTAAAACTTGAAGCCAATGGCGACCACCACCACCCAGAAGATGACGATGGGCCACATAAATTGCATTGATTCGGCCAGACCATTTCCCTTGAGCAGCACGCCCCGAACAAATCTAAGGTAGTGGGTCAGGGGCAGCACTTCCCCAATATACTGGGCCCAGACGGGCATCCCCCTGAAAGGAAACATGAAGCCTGAGAGCAGCAGAGAGGGCAGAAAGAAGAAAATCGAAAGCTGCATGGCCTGCAACTGGTTCTTGGCCAGTGACGAAAAGGTGACCCCCACCGTCAGATTGGCAGCGATAAAAACGAGGGACAACGCCAGAACCAGCGGAAGGCTTCCCCGTATGGGGATATGAAAAAGGAACCGCGCTGCCACAAAGATCAGAAGAATCTGCACATATCCCACAAGGATATAGGGGAGGATCTTGCCCAGCATGACTTCCAGCGGATTCACAGGGGTAGACAGCAGACTTTCCATGGTACCGCGCTCTGTTTCCCGGGTGATGGCAAGGCCCGTTATGATCACCAGGGTGAGCGTCAGAATAACGCCCATGAGTCCGGGAACGATATTATACTGAGAAACCGCTTCAGGGTTGTACTGGGCGTGGATACGGATGTCCACGGGAAATTCCGCCGGGGCCGAGGGCGAAAGAGGGCCTTTCAGATCCTGCTGCAGTGCCCTCCGTACGATTTCATGAAAAGCGGACACGGCATTGCTGGAAGCAGACGGATCCGTGGCATCGACCTCAAGGAGTAAGACCGGTTGCTCTCCCCGCACGATCCTTTGCCCGAAAAGCTCGGGGATGGTCAGAACGAACTGAACGGTTCCGCTTCGAAGCATTTGTTGAGCGTCGGTGCGGCTGACCGCCTCCCGAACCACATCAAAGTAACTGCTGGTCTGCATGGCGGCGACGATGGACCGGGAAAACACCGAGTTGTCTCCGCTTAAAACAGCTGTGGGCAGGTGTCTCGGATCCGAATTAATGGCGTATCCAAACAGGATCAGTTGCGTGAGCGGAATGCCCAGCATCATGGCCAGGGTAACGCGGTCGCGACGCATCTGAATGAATTCCTTGGCCACAACGGCCCAGAACCGTCCGAATGAAAAGGCGCGTTTGTGCATTGTCAGGGTTTCCTCGCACTGCTTCGCATCAAATCGATGAACACCTCCTCAAGGCTTGTTTCAAGCCGGGTCCACCGGTATTCACCGTTTTCGTGGGGAGCGATGCTTTCCTTGAAGCGATCCGGATCCCGGGTGCTGATGTGCAGCGTATTTCCAAAGGCGACCACCTGATCAATAGCGGGCAGTGACTTGAGTTCGCCGGACAGTTGATGGATATCGCCTCCCGATACGCCCCAGGTGGAAAGCCCCGAGCCCTGGATCAGATCCTCGACCCCGCCGGAAGCCAGCAGATCCCCATAGGCAATATAACCCAGCCGCTTACATCGTTCCGCCTCGTCCATGTAATGGGTGCTGATCAAGGCCGTGATGCCTTCCGAGGCCAGATCGTGAACTTGATCCCAGAAATCCCTGCGGGCACCCGGATCGACCCCGGCGGTCGGTTCGTCCAGCAGAAGCAGTTTTGGATTATGAAGAATACATGCCCCCAGGGCCAGACGCTGTTTCCATCCGCCGGAGAGACTGCCGGCCAGCAGCTTCCTGAATCCCCCGATACCGATCCGCTCGATACAGTCGTCCACTGCTTTTTTTCGGTTCTTGACCCGGTATACCCGTGCCATGAAGTCCAGATTTTCGCGTACGGTCAGGTCTTCGTAAAGACTGAATCGTTGAGACATATACCCCACAAGGGGTTTGATGTGCGCCGACTCCTTCAAAATATCATAGCCAAGGCAGACGCCGCTTCCGGAATCGGGTCGCAGAAGTCCGCACAGCATCCGGATGAACGTTGTTTTTCCGGAACCGTTTGGACCCAGGAAACCAAAAATTTCCCCTCTGGACACCTTTATGCTCAGGTTCCTGACAACTGTTTTCTGACCGAAGGATTTGGTCAGATTCTGAACATCGATGACCCAGTCGGTTTCACTCATGAGGCCTCTCTCACATCAACCGGTTGACCCGGGTGCAGGCGAAGGGCAATGGCGGGTTCCACGGTGGCCTCAATCATGAACACCAGTTTGGCCCGGGTCTGACTGGAATAGATCACCGGAGGGGTATATTCGGCCCGGGGAGATATAAAGGCAATCCGGGCCGCAACAGTGCCGCCCCCGTCAAAAGAGACCCATACTTTCTCTCCCGGAGAGAGGCGGCCCACGGTTTTTTCAGGCACAAAAAACCGAACCTTGATATTTTCCGGCGGAAGGAGTGAAACCACCGGCTTTCCGGGTGGAACCCATTCGCCGAAATAGTAAAACGTGTCGAAGATAAGCCCATCTTTCCGGGCGGCCTGTGTTTTCTGATCCAGATTCCAACGGGCCTGTACAAGCTTCTCCTTGACAGCGTCCGCCTCGGCCTGTGCGGCCTTGATTTCATCAGGTCTTGCGCCCAGCCGCGCCGTCTCGAGATCCGCCGTAATGGCCTGGACCTGTCGCTGCATCTGGCTGTACTCGGTGCGCGCTCTGTCCAGGGATTCTTGTGAAATGAACTGTTTTTTTGTGAGCTTGACCCGGCGGTCGTATTCCAGCCGAGCCAGTTCAAGCCCCGCTTGGGCGCTTTTAAGTTTTGCCGTAATGGCCTGGATCTCGGAAGGCCGTTTCCCTTTCTTCAGATTGGCCAGTCGGTCCATGGCCTGTCTGTACATCTGGGTCGTCTCCCGGACGACGGCTTCTTCCAGGACATGCTCCAGCGCAAAGAGCAGATCTCCTTTCTTGACAGTCTGGCCCCGCCTGGCATTGAGGGTTTCAAGCCTGCCACCCAGGGGCGATGCCACATAAACAAATTCGCCTTCAACATATCCTTGAAAGGTTGTGACCGGTGGCTTTTCACACGAGCAGGTGGATACCAAAGCCATCAGAACAATGAAATGCCATCGCGTTCTTTGTAAAACGGCCTTTATGTTCAATAACGGCATTTCCCCACCTCTTTTTGTCTCTGTTCTGTCCATCTATTCGACACGTTTTCCAGGTACGCTTCTAAAACCGGCTGATCCGCATCAGCCCATTCCAAGGGCTGTAATCGGGCGGGTGTCAGCCACTTAAAAGCCCTGTGTTCATGAAGAATCAGACTGCCGGATTGAATGCGGCACTGAAAGGGATAAAGGGTGATGGAAAAGGTTTCGTAGGCGTGGGTCAGTGGGCGTAACGGTTTTTCTATCCTCACGTTCATCCCCAGTTCCTCTTGGATTTCACGCTTGAGACAGGTCTCCGGGCTCTCACCCGGCTCAATCTTGCCGCCCGGAAACTCCCATTTCAGCGGGTGGCACATTCGGGCGCTTCGCTGAACCGCTAAAAAGCACTCCTCCCGTTCGATAATGGCACAAGACACATGGATATGTTTTCCAAGCTTCATGGATTCCAATATAGAACCCTCCGTTCATATGATCAAGTGCATATTATGGAATGACCCGATATCTGGAATAAGCCTCGGCAGTTCCTGAAAAGATACGTTGAACGTCTCTAATCGATGGCACAGCTTTTTAGGTCGGCTGAATTGGCAGGCAACGCCGATCAAACGGTAAAAGGGTTCAAAGGCAAATAAGCGCCGAGGCGCCCTTCCCCCATGTCCCAACTCTCACCTCCTGCTCGATCTCCATTTTTTTCTGCTATTAAAAAATCAACAATTTTTGTTTTTCCAAATTTGAATTGACCTGATCCGTGAAGATGGTATGTTCGTCGAAAATCGAGCCGTATATAACTGTGAAATGAACATTTACCATGGAAGAAAAGACGAGCCGGGAATTAAATCTTGTTATTCTGCCGAACGGCGCCCTGCACCTGGAATGGATGGATACCCAGGATGCCGTCTCAAAAAGCAGCCGGCTGTTACAGAAAGAAATCCATGAGCGATACAGAAAGAAATCCATGGGCGACAAAACCGACCGGTGGCTCCTCTTTCTGGGGTTTTCCGATCCACAGGTCCCGCTCTCGTCCTCCCTCGATTACTGGCGGGGATTTTCCGGATTGTTTGCCAAGAAACTGTATCAGACCCCCGACCTGGAATCCCTGCGCCATCGGGTGAAAATTCCCTTTGTGAAAGCGGAATTGGAGGCTCATCTGGCCCATGCTCCCATGATGACCGGCGCCGAATATCTAAGGGAGGAATTGTTTGAATCTCAGTGGAGCCGATTAACCGAAGCATTTTCCCAGTCTATTCAATCCTACGAAGGGTCGGTTGCGGCTTTCATCAGAACCTACAGCCCCGATGTTCATCTAGTGGGCAGGGTGTTTTTTCACCTGGTGGAAAATCGCGATGATGAATATCCCTTCGCTTTCATGGCCACCTACACCACCCGGTTGAACCGACAGGGAAAATCCAAACACCTCCCCCTCAAGCACGCTTTGGCCGAATATGAAAATGATGATGAAAAACTCCTGGAATTGCTTACAACCGTACATGTAGCCGAAAAAAGAAGCCCCCTCATGGGGGAACTCCTGGAAACAGGCGAGCTGTTTCATCCCCTGGCCTGGAGCGCGGGAGAGGCATTCACCTTTCTCAAGGAAATCCCCATTTATGAAGACTCGGGCATTTTGTGCCGAATCCCCAACTGGTGGAAAGGAAAGCAGTCCGGCGTTCGATTGAATTTCAGCCTGGGGGACAAAAAACCTTCCCTGGCAGGGATGGATGCCATTTTGAGTTTCAATGCGCAACTCTTTTTAGGGGACATCCAAATTTCGGAGGCAGAGGCCAGGCGGTTGCTGGCGGAGTCGGAAGGGCTCGCCTTCATTAAAAACAGATGGGTGGCCGTTGACCACGAAAAGCTGAACCAGACCCTTGATGCCTATGAAAAGGCGAGGGTCATGATGGAAAAAGAAGGTTTGAGCCTGCGGGATGCTATGCGGCTACAGCTGATGCCGGAGGGTTTTCCAGGGCTAAGCCCCCGGGAAATTGATCATGGCATCTCAAATGGCAAATGGTTGGAGTCGGTTATTGGGAAACTGGCGAACCCATCCCTGACCCCTTCAGTCAAACCCGATAAGTCATTTACGGCCAGGCTCAGGAAATATCAACAAAAGGGATTGAACTGGCTCCACTTTCTGCATTCCCTTAAACTGGGGGCCTGCCTGGCGGATGATATGGGCCTGGGCAAGACCGTGCAGGTGCTCGGATTTCTGAGCATTATGAAGTCCGATTTTCAAAAAACCAAAAAACCCGGCAAGGCCACCCTCCTCGTGATACCCGCCTCCCTTATCTCCAACTGGGAAAACGAAATCAAGCGGTTTTCACCCCATGTCAAATTCTTTGTGGCCCATCCCAGTGCGGGGCTCAAAAAAAACAGCCTGCCCAAAGGCCGGAAGGTATTGGATCAATTCGACCTGGTCATCACCACCTATGCGCTGATTCAACGGTATTCATGGCTTCAAGATCATGTCTGGCACTACATCATTCTGGATGAGGCCCAGGCCATCAAGAACCCGGGCACGAAGCAATCGAGGGCCGTCAAAAAACTCATTTCCACAAACAGGATCATTATGACCGGCACCCCCGTCGAGAACCGTTTGTCGGACATCTGGTCCCTCTTTGACTTCCTGAATCCCGGGCTTCTGGGAAACGCCGGGGAATTCAAGCGTTTTTCAAAAAGTCTGGATCGGGACCCTTCGGGATATGCCAGACTGCGCAACATCATCAGCCCTTACATTTTGCGGCGCCTCAAAACCGATAAGTCGGTCATCTCGGATCTCCCCGAAAAGGTGGAGATGAAGTCCTACGCGCCACTTGCCAAAAAGCAGGTGCTTTTATATGGAAAGCTGGTTCAGGATATTCGAGAATCCATCATGGAAACAGAGGGGATCCAACGAAAAGGCTTGATCCTTTCTTCTCTCATGAAATTCAAACAGATCTGCAATCATCCGGACCAATACCTGGGAACCGGGGGGTTTGAAGAAAAAGAGAGCGGAAAATTTCAGAGGCTTCGTGAAATCTGTGGTACCATCTACGAAAAAAGAGAGAAGGTCCTGGTCTTCACTCAGTTTAAAGAGATGACCCAACCCCTCCATGACCTCCTTTCAACCGTTTTCCAACGAAAGGGCTTGATTCTGCACGGCAGCGTGGCCGTTGGGAAACGAAAAAAGATTATTGAACAATTTCAAAGCCCGGACTATGTTCCTTTTATGGTGTTGTCCCTCAAGGCGGGCGGAATCGGCTTGAACCTGACCGAGGCCAATCATGTGGTTCACTTTGACCGGTGGTGGAACCCTGCCGTGGAAAACCAGGCAACGGACCGGGCCTTCAGAATCGGTCAGAAGAAAAATGTGGTGGCACACAAGTTTTTGACCAAAGGAACGGTGGAAGAGAAGATTGATCTTATGCTGGAGGAGAAATCCAGGTTGTCCGAGGAGGTGATTGCCAGCACCGGTGATCGATGGATCACTGAGATGAAAAACGATGAACTCTTGGATATGTTTAAACTGTCATTGTAAACTTTCATTGAAAATCCCAGGGAGACCATTGATGAGTTACTGGCGTTATCCCCGTTATGTAAGTGTGGCGGAAAAGAGGGCGAAGGCCCTGAAAAAGCTCAAACAGCTGAAAAAGAAAAACCCCCATATCAACCCCATTGTGATTGAAGGCACGGCCATTGCCCGCACCTGGTGAGGAAAGGCCTGGAACAAGAACCTGGAATCCTACGCAGATTACAGCAACCGCATCGGCAGGGGGCGCAGCTACGTTCGCCATGGCGCGGTCCTCGACCTTCAGATTCGCCCCGGCAAGGTTGATTCGCTGGTCCAGGGGTCCGAATCAAGACCCTATTCCGTAGCGATCCGGATCAAGGCCATGAACAAAAAAACCTGGGCAGGAATCAAGACCGCTTCTGAAGGGAAACTGGATTCGTTTCAGGAACTTTTGGCGGGTAAATTTCCAAAGGCCCTGGGGGAAGTCTTTACCATCCAGGGGAAAGGGCTTTTCCCTTCTCCGAAAGAGATTGATTTTGACTGCTCCTGCCCCGACTGGGCTTCCATGTGCAAGCATGTGGCCGCCACCCTCTATGGAATCGGCGCCAAACTCGACCAGGACCCGGAACTGTTTTTCAAACTGAGACAGGTGAAAATGAAAGACCTGGTTTCAGAGGCGGTGGAAGGAAAAACCCGGGAGTTGCTCAAAAAGGCCCGAAAGAAAACCGCAAGGGTCATCTCCGATTCGGATCTTGGGGACGTGTTCGGCATCGACATGGAAAGCCTCGTGGCGCCCAAAAAGGGAAAAAAGAAGGAAACGGGGAAGAAAAAACCGCCAAAACCCAAAATTGGGAAGGCCAAAGCCTTGGCTCGAAAAGCCGGAAAGAAAGCCGCCCCAAAAAAGTCCAGGACCCTGTTTGAAACCGTGGTGGGGATTGTGAGAGAAGGCAGAAAAGGCGTTACAGTGGCCATGATCAGGAAAAAGACCGGATTTGACGAAATCCAGATCCGAAATGTTATCTACCGGGCCAGGCAACAGGGAAAAATTAAGAACAAAGAACGGGGGGTTTATATCTCCGGTTGAATTTCATATTGGGTAACATCCATTGTCCCCATTTTCACGCTGCTGCATACTGATAGTACGGCGACGGAACCGTTGGGTACACCCGAAACACATGGCGGAACACGTCATCCGATCGCACCTGCACGTCGTCTTCTGTATAACTATCCGCCGTCGTGGGCCTTCTGGTCGGAAAACTGGGTCAGGAAATATTCATAGATGCGGCCAAAGACATCGCCTGAAACCTTCTTCAGCACGTCGGGGTTGAGTGTGCGCAAAAGCTGGCCGAACTGCGCTTCGGGCTGTAGGAAGATCGAGCTCTGCTGGGAAAAATCCTCCTTGCTCAGCGCCCGCGTCTTGCCGACGCGGGTCGGCAGATTCGCTTCTATTTTTTCCTTCACCGCCAGAAAGCGGCTGTAGGTATGCCGCAGGAACACCAGACCCATGACCAGCAGAAAGTATTCGTTGCTGGCATAATTCGAGTTGGCGCGTAGCGTATCCGCCGTGCCCCATAGCCGCTTTTCAATCGCTTCGATATGTTCTAATTGTGCCACACTCACTCTGTTTGATTTGGTTGTTCAGGCTAACATTCCGCCTCAGCAGCCGTCGGCTTTACGCTGATTATTTCCAAAATACGCTCCCAACAGGAAAGACGGTGCCTGCCGGGAGGTGGGCAGGCAGATTTTGATGGGGTACTCCATATGAAAACCTCAGATGAATTGGCCAAGACTTGGTATTATGGTTTGGCTACGCATTTGGGATGATATTTGAATCGAGAGGAAAGTAAAAAAGAATCACTTAGGAAATAGCGAGTCAGTAACAGGGTAGACATGATAGATGTGCCTGAAACCGCATAGAAAGAGATTAATTCAAAAGGACTCACGGGGAATAGGTGTTGACATATTGCCTTTCGATTGAGTAATATTACTCAGTCATTGAGTAACATACTATACAAGTGTAAATTCAAATAGATACACGCTCGTTAGAGGAAGGTTCATGATTGCATATAATTATGAACGGCCGATTGTAAAGGACATTCTAAAGGGCTTGGGTATGAAGAAAAAGCTCCTCCACATCATGACCGGTCCGCGGCAAGTGGGCAAAACCACCGCAGCGCTGCAGATTGGGGAAAAATGGCAGGGGGAGGTCATAGTGGGATCCGCAGACCTGCCGCTGCCGCCGGATCATGAATGGATCCGTGCTCAATGGGAGCGTGCTCGCTATGCCTCGGAAGGGAGCCGGAACAAAAATGGCGATGTACTCCTGATTCTGGATGAAGTGCAAAAGGTTGCGGGATGGAGTGAAGTGGTTAAGGAACTCTGGGACAGAACGTGCAGGGAAAACATCGGCATTCAAGTGATTGTTCTGGGATCTTCCTCGCTGCTCATCCAGAAAGGGTTGTCCGAAAGCCTGGCAGGGCGTTTTTTTCTATATCGATGCACCCATTGGGGGCTCGATGAAATGGATAAGGCATTTTCCTGGGATTTGGATCGATGGCTCTTTTTTGGGGGTTATCCCGGCGCAGCCCCTCTTATTGAAGATGAAAGTGCATGGTCTCGCTATGTGGTGGACTCCCTGATTGAAACGGCGATTGCAAAGGATGTGCTTCAGCTTCAAACCATCGCCAAACCCGCCCTCCTGCGACACCTTTTTATGCTTTCGGCCGTTCACCCCGCTCAGATTCTTTCCTACAACAAAATGATCGGACAGCTCCAGGATGCCGGAAATACCACGACCCTCTCCCACTACCTGAAACTGCTTGAAGCGGCGTATCTTATATCGGGGCTGGAACTTTTTAAATGCGGCAGAAGACAGAAACGGGGAAGCAGCCCAAAACTGATCATCTGGAACAATGGCCTCATCAATGCAATCACCGGAGACACCTTCAAAGAAAGTCGAAATGATTATTCCTGGTGGGGACGTCTGTTGGAAAATGCCGTGGGCGCGCACCTGTTGAACCATCTGGGGGAATTTCCCTATTCGGTATACTATTGGCGATACAGGGGGTTTGAAATGGATTTTGTTGTCCAAACCCCGAGACGGATATGGGGTCTGGAGGTAAAATCAGGAAAATCGAAAAACCCCAAGGGGATGTCCGAATTCAAGAAATACTGCCCCGAGGCAAATATCCGGTTCATCGGCCCTCAAGGCATCCCTTTCGAGGAATTCTTCAGAATCCACCCGAAGGACCTGTTTTGAATATAATGTACCAGTTATGATCTTTGCTGGGATGAACTGGCGAGCAGCACCGATCAAACGGCAAGAGGGATCAAAGGCGGATAAACACCGAGTCGCACAAAATCCGCCTATCGCTCATCCCATAAAGGACATTCTTAATCCAGTAGCTCGTCAAGACCGGAATCTCTGTGGAGGATCACTTTGTATTTTTTTTGAAGCCTTACAATTTTGGAATTAAAATTCTCCATAATATCGTTATATTCCTTATCCAGATATGTTGTTAACAACTGTTTTTCTTCTTCCAGTTTACATGAAAGGGAAGCGTGATCCGTCTGTTCAGCGGCACGGCAATCACGCATGAAAGTTTTAAAATGAATGCGTTTCAAAATCTCCTTGTCCGTAAACAAAAAGTGATGATTGGGATCACCCTCTTGACTCTGATTCAGAATAAAAACGCGCTGCTTCGACTTTTTGTCTGCTTCATCCATAAGCCTTTCGTGTACCTCGCTCATGTGCTTCCAGAAACGATGTTTCAGTTCGTCCAGATGCAATTCCTTTCCCTTGGCATCAATTTTAAGATCAAACAGATAGCCGGAGCCTTCAGCCTTTCCGTGGTTTTTCCCATGGGTGAATTCGTGCGGAATCAACTTTTCCATAAAATCATTACCGTATTCATCCAGTTCACAATAGAGGTAACCGGAAACCATGCTTAGTACGCCATAGCTGAAAGAGCCGTCGATCATCAAACGTGCCCAAGTTAAATACAGCGACCCTCTAAATGGTTTTTCTTCATAATCTTTTTGCTCTTTCTTGCGGGCGTCTTCCTGGAACTTATAATCATCAAAATCGAAATCATAAAGCGTTTCAAAACTGAGCAGATTTTCTTGATTGCCGAAAAATTCATTCAAGAAGAAAAAATCTTCACCAATCCCTTTTATGGGGAGCAATATGGCGTTAAGTTTTAAACATTGCGCCTCGCTCATTTCCCGCCTTGCCTCCTCAACCTCATCATCGTTGGAAGCGGAAATATCAAACAGTTCCCTCAATAGGAACTGCCTGATCTTAAACTCATCTTCTTTCGGTGTGTTAACGCGGTATTGTTCCTGGCGCTTTTTATCCCAGGAAAAATAATCAGGCACAAACTTAATAATCGCTCTTTTCAATTCCGGTGACATTAACTTTCTCGATTGCTTTTAAATGGAAAGCGCCCTTCCGTCGCCTATGAGATCAATTTAAGCCTGATGGCTTGCTTCATTAATTTGAAATGGTTATCTAAGGAATATATCTCGCAGTGATTTTGAATGGCATTTTGCGCAATGATCAGATCGGGTATCCCAATACCATTAATGCCTTTTTTGAGAAGTTTGTGTTGGTAATCAATGATCTGATCCCAATCGATATTCAACCGAAGTTTGCTGACTGATCCCAGCAGTCTGATTATTTTTCGTTGATTATTGATTTTCAAGAAAGGGATCAGCTCAGCGAGAATCAAATCATTGATAACCGGTAAATTTTCATCGAGAATCCAATCGAGTTTACTCGAATTTTCACCACTTCTAAAATAATCAATCCAGACAGAGCTATCCACTAGGGCCGGCATTCCCGGCCTCGCAATTTGTCCATATTGATATCAAGGTCTACCCTGCCTTTAAAGGTTTTAAGCTCCGAAATCCGCACTTTTCGGATCAACTCCTCCAAAGCGGTGATGATAACCTTGGTCTTTGTTTCAATTTTCGTAGTTTTCATTGCCTCAACCAAGAGGTCTTCGGGCAGGTCTAATGTCAATACCCGTGAATGAATTGCATTCACTGTTGTAGAATAGTTGATATCTTCAGTTAATCGTCAAAATACGAAGGAAT
>JABGPV010000015.1 GCA_018644785.1 Deltaproteobacteria bacterium
CAGCGGTTTAAAGAAGACGCTTGATGACATGGGTCTTGATTGCACCGCACTGACCATTATTCCGGAAGTCGAGATGAACCCGCTTTCGGACGACCCCGGCTGTCGGCAAAAAGGGCTGGACTATCTCAAATGGAGCCTGGACTGCACTGCTGCGTTGGGTGCTGATCAACTATGCGGCCCCCTCCACCAGCCCTTAGGGTATTTCAGCGGATCCGGCCCCACGGAAAAAGAGGTGGATCATGCCGTCAAATTTCACCGCCAGGTGGGGGATTATGCCGAGAGCGCGGGTATTACGGTAAATATGGAAGCGATCAATCGCTTCGAATGCTATTTTGTCAACACCATGGCAGACCTCTGTGCGTATCTGACACGCGTTGACCACCCGGCAATTAAAGGCATGTATGATACATTCCATGCCAATCTTGAAGAAAAACATGTGACCGACTGCATTGGACCGGCAGCCCCATGGATCAATCATGTTCATATTTCCGAAAACGACAGGGGTACTCCGGGCAAAGGCCATATGGACTGGGAAGCGGTATTTCGGGAATTGAAATCGATCGGATACGACGGGTGGTTGACCATCGAAGCCTTTAGTCGCGCCTTGCCGCAACTGGCCGCTGCAACCATGATCTGGAGGGATTTATCACCATCTCTGGAAGAAGTCTGGCAAGAAGGTTTCACCTTGATCCGCAAGGGGTGGGACTCAGCTTGATGCTGTGCGGGAAGGAAAACCCCTGTCTGTGCCTGGAAAAGAAGGGGTTTTCCGCTATGTTCAAGGGATTCGTCAGTTTTATTCTGTGGCAAAAGCGTCGTCAAACCCACGATTGGAAGGCGGAAAATCGATCTCTTTCACGAAATTGACCGCTTCTTTCGCCCCGGCTTCACGATCCATGGCAGCGTCTTCCCACTCCACCGACAACGGTCCATCATAGCCGATTTGGGCTTGGTTCTAACTTCGCCCACTATCTGCGCAGAGATACACAAATGAATGATTGCCACTCTCAATTCAGCCCTGAAAGGGCACTACATATTAGCCCAGGGCAACGCCCTGGGTGAGGATTTAACAACAATCTCAGCCCTGAAAGGGCGTTACATACATAGAAATTGCCTGTAGCTTATTCGTATAATGTCACGCCCTTTCAGGGCTCAACTATCTTTGCAACCTGTTCCCAGGGCGTTGCCCTGGGCTGGAATGTCACGGCCCTTCAGGCCTAAAACGCATGCTGCTTCGGAATCAATTTTTAATGTTTCGTGCTTCCTGGAATTGAACTTGTTTTTTCATTCCTCAGTCTAAGTGGGCGAAGTTAGAACCAAACCGGGATTTCACATTTTGACGGTTCTTGATTCTCTCTGCGCCCCGATCAAGCGTCGAAACGACGCTCCCAGTCATAATCCCGGGATGTCACGGCATCCTCCATTCGCCGGATGCGCTGCTCAATATTGTCGTATCTGCGCTTGATACGATCCACGGCACGGGGCCTGGAATGAACGTAACTATCGTAAAAATCGTGGGCATCGTCGCTGTTGATGCGAAGAACGGGAGCAGGCTTCATAATCAACGCCGCCAGAAAATAAAGCCCGGTGACAGGCCAGAAACCGCTCACCAGCAACAGGATCACGACAATGATCCTGGCCCAGAAAACGGAAAAATCAAAATATTCCGCTATGCCCCGAATAACCCCCAGAATAATCCCGTTTCGGGACCGATAAAGGCCCCTTTGAAAACTCCGGTTCATAAATTTCATTGTTCACTATCCTTTCTTCGGCCTTTTAATATAATGGTTTCCAGGGCTTCCATCCGCTTTTCCATACCTTCGAGGCCCTGGTAAATTTCCTGGATCATTTTTGTGTCTTCCATCTGGGATCGCTGATCCTTTCGAGAAAGACCCCCCTTTTTGACCTTGATGCCCATGAGGATCGTACCGCCGATAATGGCCAGACACAGGATCAATCCACCGAATATGATTGCCACAATCAGTACGCCATGCATCACTGACTCACCCTTTCTTCCGAACGATTCATGGTCGATTTGATACGCTGAAGGTCACTTTCGATCTCATCATCCATCATCAGTCCCTCGAATTCGGACTCAAGGGTCGGTTTTTTTCCGAAATTCACCAGGTCCGCTTCCGCCTCCATCCGTTCGATACGGTTTTCCAGGGCCTCAAATTTCATCACCGCATCCGTGCTTTCAATTCGGCGAATATCCTCCTGGGCACGTCGCTTCCGAACGGCATGGATATGGCGCTGAACCAGGATCCGCTGTTTTTCCCGGGCTTTTTGCAGCTTTTCCTCCAGCAGATGGATATCCTCATGATAATGCCCCACGAGGCCATCCAATTCGGAAAGTTCCTTTTCCAGATCTTCGATCCGACCGGTGTATTTTCGCTTTTCCATTAATGCCTCTCGTGCCAGGTCGTCGCGCCCCTTGTTGACCGCCAATTGGGCCCTCCCCTCCCATATTTTGACACGATCGTTGACTTCCTCCAGTTGTCGACGGGTCTTCGCTGCCCTGGCAATCACACCGGCGCAGGACGCCTTCAACTCCACCAGGGTGTCTTCCATTTCACGGATCATCAGTTTAATCAGCTTTTCCGGATCTTCCGCCCCCTCCAGCATGACATTGATATTTGAACTGACAATATCCCGAAAGCGTGTAAAAATTCCCATTTTCATCCCTCCAGTTTAGAAAAATATCTCGATTCTGTAAATTCTGCCGGATCTAATGAGCAGAAATCGTGCCAGTTACTCAATTTTTTCCAATTTCAAAAAGATTCAGGCATTTAGCAGATTGACAAATCAACGCAGGGTGGCGATAATAGCCAAATATTAATCTTTTTCACTTTTTTTTAGGATATTTTGCCATGCCTCAAGATCAGAGACCACCGCGAACCTCTATTTCACCTGAGTCCGTTTCCAGAACCCATGAAGCGCTGGGACAATCCGAACCTTTTTTGAACCTGCAGGATCAACTCTCCAGGGTAGCCCCCATCGATCGGCCGGTGCTCCTCTTGGGAGAACGGGGAACCGGGAAGGAGTTGGCTGCATCCCGCCTCCACTTTCTATCAGGGCGTTGGAAAGGCCCGCTGGTGGCTTTGAACTGCTCAGCCCTGGCCCCGTCCCTGATCGAATCCGAGCTTTTCGGATATGAAAAAGGGGCTTTCACGGGAGCGGAACGACGGAGAATCGGCCGGTTTGAAGCGGCCCACGATGGCACCTTATTCCTGGATGAAATCGGCAACATGCCCCTTGAAGTGCAGGAAAAAACACTCCGGTTGGTGGAATACGGCACCTTTGAACGGGTAGGCAGCGCCAAAAGCATTGAAGTGGATGTCCGCATTATAGCGGCCACCAATGTGGACCTGGTTAAACATGCGAGAGAAGAAAATTTTAAGACCGACCTGTTGGACCGCCTCTCCTTTGAAGTGGTTTTCCTGCCCCCCTTGCGGGAAAGAGCCGAAGACATTCCCCTTCTGGCCAATCATTTTGCATCCAGAATGGCCTTTGAGATGGAACGTGTTGACACACCGATATTTTCCCCTGAAGCCATGACCCTTCTTGAAAGTTACCCATGGCCTGGTAATATCCGCGAACTCAAAAATGTAGTGGAGCGGGCCGTGTATCGAACCGATGATGTGATCATCCGGGAGATTGTGTTCGACCCTTTTGAGAATTTTAACACCAGCGGGGACCTGCCGGATATCCCCAATGCCCCGGTTGACTTTGCACCCCCCGAAACAGATGATCTTTTTCAAATGCCGCTTCAAGAAGCGGTTCGGGAATTAAAGGTTCGTATGATGAACCGGGCACTCAATTCGGCCCGCCACAACCAGAAAACGGCCGCCCGCAATCTGGGGTTAACCTATCATCAGTTCCGAGGGCTGTATCGATCGCTAAAAGACGATATTCAGTGAAATGGATATGTTCTCGGAAAAATTCTGCCGAACGGCCCGCTGCCTCCTTCCCTCGATTATTGGCGGTGTTTTTGATGTTGGGTGTCGCTTTTTGCTACTTTTAGAAGAGCGTCGTGAACCCATGTGTTGAGGCTTTTACCCTTTTTGCGTGCTTGGATCACCAGCGTTTTATGAAGCTCCGGTTCGACACGAACTAAGAATTTGCCGGAATAAGGCTTTTCAGGTTTTTCGCCACGTTCGTTACAAAATGCCAAGTAGTCTTCTACAGAATCAACAAATGCGGTCCGCAATTCATCGACGGTTTCACCTTCAAAGGTGATTACATCCCTTAAATTGATGACTTCTCCATGGAAATTATTGGCCTCATCATCAAATTCGACTTTTGCAAAATATCCTTTGTGTTCCATCATGGTCTTACTCCCGTCTCTTGCAAGAACCTTCTTACAGATTTAACGGCACCCTTATTTGTGACTCTTTCGGATGTGGCCGATGAAATACAGCGCGTACATCATTCAAGGGAATACGGACGCGTGAACCATTTCCTTCAGTAATTTCAGCGCCAAGAGCAACAAAAAGGGCCTCAATTTTTGCCCAAGGGATATCTGAACGATCTGGTCTTTCAAATATTTCATCAAGGGTTTTCCGTTGCTTTTTATTCATGACGGAATGATATCACATGTTGGTACTATGTCAAGGATGGATTTCAGCACCCAACGTCGTTAATCAGCCGCACGGCTTTTTGTGTCGGCTGAATTAGCATGGTTGGGCCGTTTAAAATAGTTTACGTGATAACTCTGTTCACATAAACCCCTAACCCGTTAAGGCCAATTTCAGCTTTTATTGTTTGTCCGGATTGTGGATAATCACCTGATGAAATAGTCCTCAAATCCATATGAGCATTAAGGTTTCGAGGGAATCCTTCAATGTCGACAAAACCCTTTCCTAAACGATAGGGGTTATAGGTGCCATTAACTACCATAGGCTTTTGTTCATGATCTAATAATTCTATTTTCAAATTGAGCTTTTCAGAAAAAGAGATAGGCGAGTCACTTATTTTTCTAATTTCTTTAGGTGCTTCTCCAAATTCCTTATGTTCAATTAATTCCTTTATATACCTTATTTTTCTTTTATAATCGTTTGGCACTAATCTGAAATAGTCTTTATAGCTATTCTTTATGTCGCTCCAACTACCATTTAATGCTATTAAACACTTGATTTTTAGTCTATGAATGCCCGAACTTTTAGGCGCATATGGAACCCCATCGTTGATATATTTAAAAGCTTCAGGATATTTCTTCCTTTTAATTAGCAAGTTTGCAAGTAAGAGTATCGCTCTTACATTGCCGGCATCAAGTAGAATACTTCTCTTAAGTTTTTCTTCAGCTTCAGGTATTTTGGCAAGGGCGATATTGAGTCGGCCAAGCAACACGATTAGTTCGCTGCTCATCGGATATAACCTCAATGCACTATCAAGATCCGCTTGCGCCTCTTCAATGACTCGCAGTCGTTGCTCCTCAGACAAATGTCTCTTGGCAAGTGCCCAGTCAAGCAATTTATCAATAAGACTATGATAATGTATTTCTTTATCAGTATCTTTTGAAATGCGCTTACGAATTAATGCTGCGCCTTTTTTTAGAGCATATTCTGCTCTATCAGGTTTGGGCTCTGAAATCGCCTCTCTTAACCATATGGTACCTTTTGTATTTAAGAAATGTGGATGTCTATCGCTTAGATGTATTGCCTCATCCGCTAAATCCCTGGCAGTCTCGAAGTTCTTTTCTTGAGACTCAAAAATAGCCGCATGTTGTTTTATATAAGGATCTGAAGGGAATTCTGTCATTAAATATGTATATAATGATCTTATACGACCTGATTCTTTTAGTGTTTTTGCTAAATAATCTTCTTGGTAGACCCTTTTTAGGAGTTCATATTCGTTGTATGAATGTGGATTAATATTTTTTGTTATGTTTATGAGCAATTCGCTTATACTTCCAGGATCAATAACTGATTCGAGCAATGCTTCAGCTATAACACGATGTTGAGTAGAAAACAGAAGCTCTCCACTAATGTCGTCAATTTCTTCTAAGACAATCTCTTCAAGTGTTCCACTCATTTTTGAATGGTATTCAATAAGTGGAATATTTACCAATTTTGTTGCCAATGCAGCAGGCATTGATATGGCTAAGCTATGAGAAAGAGCAACTGAAAGATATACATTTCTTGCATCTACGCTTCTTATCCTAAAATATTCATCAGCGATAATTTCATGAAATTTCGTTTTTTTACCAGTTATAACCGTTTTTAAACCAGCGATTATATGCTTTTCGCCTACCTCAATCAATTGGTTTGATATTTCTTTTGCAGATAGTTTTGTGCCTCTTCCCTCTAATAGTCCTGAACGTAATAATATATTTGCTAAACTTAAGGATTCTTTTTCGGATAGTCTTTGTAACGTAAATTTTGAAGGAATAGGTATTGAACCAGTCCCTCGCGCAGAATTCCATTCGCTTTGCCTAGCACCAATTAGAATATAGAGTTGGAATTTATTATTTACAGCATCTAAATATAGCCTTTTGATGGAAGACATATATTTTGGACCATCATCAAACATTATCAAAATTGGCTTTCTTATTAATTTACAGAATTCGGATATTGGCGTGGGATCGAAATAAACGTTTTGCCGGACCCATAGAATAATATGATCCTCATTTTTACAAATATCGTATGCGGTCTGCATCAATAAAGTGGTTTTTCCATATCCGGCTGCACCCAACAATAAACTGATCTTTGGTTTCCTTGATGTTAGCCAATTGTTAATATCGTCAATTATTTCATTTTCAATTTCCCTTTTTATAGGTAAATTATTCTGAATATCATCCCAGTAAGGGGAGGCGCCTATCAAATAGCTACTCTTTTCGGGTAATCGCACTGGTGGTTCTAACTCAGAGATAATCTGACAATATTTTCTTATTGAATCGGCAAGGTTAGGTGAAATTGATATCGATAATTTGCGTTTTGCCCAATTAGTTACAGAGGCACTACGCTCAATAATTTTATCTTCAATCGAGTTAGGAGTCCTGTCTAAATTTGCTCTGAGCCAAGGAAGAAAAGTCTTTGCATCTGAATCAATTACTGTAACACCATCAATTTCCATTGATTTGATAAAACTGGGCGATGCACTAGGTTTTATTAAAAAAGTTGGTTTTAGCATTGAGAGAGAACCTGCATACTTTTTTACGCTCTCCCATAAATCATGAAAATCTGAATCTTCAAATCCAAATCCGATAAATAAAAAGCTATGCTCGCACAATTTAGTGGTTAAGTTCGCAAATAATCGTAAGTTTTGTTCTCGGGCCTGAGTGTAATCACGATGTGAAAAAATTATGTTACTTTCCGGTTTCATCAAACAACCGTGCAATTTTATATATGGTAATTCTGTCTCAGCATCAGATGTGGATGGATCAGTCGGCAGCACAATTGGCACTAATTTTTGTACTTTTTGCTCAGCATTGGAATAAGCAGTTTCGATACCATAGTCTATATTTACAGTATATATACTATTCCATTGTATGTATGGAATTTGCATTAAAGCTTTAGTGGCATGCACTGGATGAAGTCGATTAATTAGATAACTACGTAACTTTTCATCCCCTTCAATATTTTGTATTTTGGATGAAACAGCTTTCAACGATTCTTTATTGTATGCTTCATCAGGGAAAAAATGTTTTGACAAGTCATGTGATAGATTATTTCCAAGTGGCGCAGGTTTTGGAGGGTCACCCATTTCGCAGTCCGCGTTTACTCCAGCACCAAGAAAAAGTACCATATCTCCTCTAGAAGTAGCGGCTATTAATTCCGAAGAATTTGGGAAATCAGGCGACATAATTTTACCTCATATAGAAATTATTTTGATTGAAAGCAAAAATTAATAAAATAGAGGCAACCAACATGGAAATCACCGGTTTATCCGGTGCATTTTGTTGTTGGAATTAAGTATCCTGTTCTAGGAATTCTCATTGCTAACGCCCCCTGAATCCAATTTTCAAGACCTGACACCATGCTCGCATTGTTACGAAAGTCAACCATTCAACGACTATCCTTAAATTTTATCGGGTTGTAAAAGTTAACAATAATTTTGGTATAATAGAGTCATTCGAAAATTGAGATCCCCCTTCATAGGATAATTGTGTTTGAGTTCAGCTAATCCTGTGTCAAAGCAGCGGCCACGTCCCATCCCGCGGCAGCGGGCAAGAGCAAGCGTCCGTTCAAGAAGCTGGTTGTTCAGCCTCCACAATTCCCGGTGATAGAATCGCGCTGTTAGATTCCCGCGTCCGCATCTCAAATAGACTACGGACATATTCCGGCAAAGCATATCGCTCTTCGGGGCACCAGTCTTTGCGATGGACCATCTTTTTTAATGCACAACCGCCCATGCACTGCGGCAGGTAGACGCACATACGGCACCGAGGATCATCGAAGATCGGTTTGGACTGCCACAACTCAATCCCACCACGCCCCAGGGACATCGAACCGTCGTCCGCGAGGCGCCCAACTGGCTCCTTCTCCTGGTCAAACGAATCAGCGCACTTGTAGACGTTACGGTCTGGTCCAATGATCCACTGTTGCGGGAGATCCACGGAACAGAACTCCTGAACTTTGTCGGGCTCAATATAGGCGGGAAATCCCAATTCTAGTGCCCGTTGGACCAGCCGGGTGGAAAACGGTGCGAACTCCGGTATTGAATATGCCACTGATCGATCATCGCAACCACCAGCTGGTAATACAGCCTTGAAGGTCACGGAGTGGAATGCCGTCAAATCTAGACTCAACAACTCATCCAACAACCGCTCGACAGAGTTGGCATTCGTCTGGTCCACGTTCACACGCAAGTTCACATCGACTCGACTGACTGCGTGTTGGAGGTTCTCCACAATCACATCGAAAGAAGGCTTGTTTCCATGAAGGAAACGACGCGCATCGTGTACCTCCCGCGGACCATCAAGAGTCACCTGGAACGATCCGATCCCACAAGCGATCAAGGTATCGCATGCAGTCGGAGTTAAAAGGTATCCGTTGGTTGTCATGGAAAATTTCGCGGCTCGATTGTGTCTTGCGGCGATGCTGGCGATGCGCTTCTGAAGAGAAATGATGAAATCGATACAAAGCAGCGGCTCGCCTCCGAACCAGTCTAAGGCCAGCGAGTCGCAATCAGCCATGCGATAATCTACAAATCGCGCAATTGCGTCAGCCGTTGTGTCATCCATTTCGACAGGCCGATGGCGCTCGAAACAATATGGGCACGCCATATTGCATCGCAGGGTCGGCATAAGCGAAAGGATCAGGTCCGACCGCTTTAAGATATAGCGATAGGTACGTCGTAGATTTTCCATCTCATCGACACCAGATTCGATCAGAAATCCACACTCAAATAGAATTCGCTTGAGTCGGGATGTGGCAGGAGATTCGCTTAAGCTACCCCCTCCCCAGAGGAGGTCCAGAGCCGATCGAAGAGTTTGTGGCACCTGAACGAGCGCCCTAGTCAGGCAATTGAACAGTAGGATATATTTGCCGTCCCTAGACGCTGATTCAACGATGAATTTAGAGCGCTTATATGGCATTGTCTACACACGGCCCCGGCAGCACTTGCCTCGTCCAGCCGCAACGGGTTCGCACAAGCCCTGTGCACCGGTCACAACTTTCGTGTCGAGCAAAGTTGCGATCTCAGAATCTGCCTCAGTTGCCTGTTTGACAAGCCATTTCCCGACTTTCAACCGAATGATTTCGTCATCCACATCCGACTCGATGAGCTTGCGCAACTCGTCCAGGTCAATCATCAATTTACTCATTGTCATCTCTCCTCTTCTTTAGTTGGCTGAGTGTATCCTTCTACTCGGAATCGAGCAGATGGACTATATCACATTTACCATCCTCTCAAGATTGCAATTCATCCCAGCGGCCTTTGGGGCCGTTGGCATTAGGGTTGTCAATGGAAGGAACAGTCCGTTTGGTCCACTGGAGCCAACCGACGCAACCCCCCTCATGGTGTTCTGGGTTGTACAACAAGTGATTATATAGTTCTGCGTATCTCCACATCTATCATGATATGCAGAAAAGCGATTCAATCGAATTTAATTATTTTATCAACTAATTAAAGCGCTTAAAGATATTATCCGACAAACTTTTTTACAGTCCTGAATAAGACCAAACCTAGATTTTTTCCTAACAAAAACGGTTGAAAGGTTGCAGTTTGCAAAGCGAATAACATGGAAAAGGACGTGATAACCGGGGAACCGAAATGATTCTGTTTTGAAAAATCCTCACGATTCCTTTTGCTCTGTAACGAGCTTTGACAATAATCCCCTTGATGGAACAGTTCCGTTTTCCACCCAATAAAAAACCCCGTTCTCTCTTAAGAAGCGGGGTTTTCTGATGCCGTGGGTCATATTCTTTTCTCTTTGAGCTGAAGTTGAAAAAAGGACGCTGGGCAATAGTCATTAAATCATGATAAAGTAATTCATTGCTTTTCCGTACATCCTCCTAAAATTCAAGTCAAGGAAAAACTGAGATTTTAATGATCAGTTCTTTTTCGTCGGCATCCTACGTCCGGATTTTTCAGTCGGTGTTGGTTAAAGTCCGACGTCTTTTCCCGTTTCTGCATTTTCAGATCCCCATTGTAATACGCCGCGACGATATTACTTCCGCCATACAATTAAATGTGCCACAAAGGGAATGGATAAACAGCAGATAGTAAGAATCTCCCACAGTTCCCGAATTGGCATTACCGTACAAAAGTGCTATGATCGAGGTGGTTTTTTTGAAATACGGCTGTTCTAAAATGATTCAAACTCATAAAATGTCCCATGGGGTGCAAGAAGGAGCTGTCAGATGAAAATACTCGGAATTTCCGGAAGTGCAAGGAAGGAAGAATCCTCCGGCGTTTACAAACTGGTGAAAACCGTTCTTGAAAACACGGGAATCGATTATGATTTGGTATCTCTTCGAGGGAAAAATATCGGCGGGTGTATCGCCTGTCTGGGCTGCGCCGGGGACAATATATGCAAAGTCAAGGATGATATGTCCGACCTTCGAGATCAGATTGTAAACGCCGATGCGTACGTGATCGGAGCCGCCAATTATTTTTCCACCCTTAATGCCCTTTGCCACGCTTTTCTGGAACGATGGTTCCAGTTCAGGCACCAGGAAGGTGATACCCTGTGGGGAAAACTGGGGGTTTCCGTAGGTGTCGGCGGTATGGACGGCAATGTTCCCGCGGAAGCCATCCAGACTTTTTTCATGTACAACTTCGTTGAACCCGTGGCTAAAGTCGGTGGCCAGGGGGCTGCGTCCTGTTTTTCCTGTGGATACGGCGAAACCTGCGGCGTGGGCGTGCCACGGATGCTTTTCGGAGCGGATGTTAAAATTACACCGGAAATGATTCCGGATGTCACCAAACAGCCTGAAGTCATGGCCGCAGCCGCCGATGCCGGCAAGCTTCTGGGCAAACGCCTTACAGACGGGCATGACCGCAAAACCGTAACCCGGAACATGCAACGGAAAATGATGGAAATGATGCAGGCTTCGGCTTAAAGGCTACCCCATGACATACGAAATTTTCGCTTTGAAATATGCGGGACCCCTAACCAGTTCCGGAGCCTTTACCGAGCGCTGAAAAACGATATCCAGTGAAATCCTGTACCCGGTTTTCTAAACCTGTAAACATCAGCTGGCGTTTCAGCCGGAAAGCAGCGCGCTCAATCAACTATCCGGCAGACCGGCTATTCGGTTCAGGAGGGATTTCGCGTGCTCCCGTCCCAGTGTCACCAGTTCGTCCAGTGCGTCAAACTCCACGAATCCGAACTTTCCCAACGGCGGTTTAATGTATACGTCAGCCAAGTGGCGGTTTTCCTGAACGCTCCTGGCGCCTCCCAGGCACAAGCTTCGTGTGATCACGTCGATGATCCCCGGTGTTGCTCCTTTTCGACGCTTCAGGGAAACCGGGGATGGGTTCTGTTCACCAGTTTGGCAACAGTCCGGGGAAGTTTGATCGGGCTGTGAGACATCCACCGCTAAGATAAACCCGCCGCCTTTTGTTTTCATGACATCCACCGGCAGATTGTTCAGCATACTGCCATCCACCAGCAGCATTCCGTCCAGTGCGACCGGAGGTAAAACCCCCGGCAGGCTCAAACTGGCCCTCAACGCCTGCCGCAGCAATCCCCTGCTATGAACCACCAGGCCGGCGGTATTCAGGTTGCTGGATACGCAAAAGAATTCTTTATCGAGGTCTTCGATGTGGGTTTCACCGAACGCGCCTTGGAGGTAGTCTTCCAGCACTCTGCCTTTAACCAGGGCGCGTCTCGGCAGGGTGTAGTCTGAAAGGGGATTCTTTTTGGCAAAGGCCTCGCGGCAGGCCTCGATCATTTCCTGTGTCGTCCACCCCATGCAGTACATGGCCCCCACTACCGCGCCCATGCTGCAGCCACCCACCATATCAATGGGCAACCCGGCCCCTTCCATGGCTTCAATAACCCCGATTTGGGCCAGAGCCCGGGCACCCCCGCCCCCCAGTACCAGGCCTATTGCTTTTCCGGCGAGGAGCCGGGCGAGACGTCCCAAATCCGACCGAACTCCTTCCCGAAGGTGGATATGACGTTTCAGGGGCAGGTTCTGCAGCCAGGGCCTGGTGGGGATCGGTGCAATCCCCTTATCTTCCGAAAGGCAGACCAGAACTCGCTGGGCCGTAGACCCGGACGATTCCTCAATTCCCCATGGTAAGAGATCAGTGATTTCAGGGCCGGGAGGCTGATGTGCCACAACCAGTATGCAATCCGCCCGCTCCAGGCATCGACGTCGCCAGGGAGTGTTTTCGTATTCGATCTGATAGAGGATGAACCGATACATCCTCTCTTGCCCGTCAAGCCAGGCCGAAAGGGCCAGATCAAAAGGATCTTGTGGGCGAGTGCCGCTGGCGGGGTATTGCAACATACGGTCGAGGGTTTCGGCGTTCAGGGCCAGGCTCGGTCCATGTTTTCTCAAGGCGGCGGTCAAACGGTCAGTCAGATCCTGCACAGGCGCCGCTGGATCTGTGGGAACCAGAACAATGTTGGTAGCGCTTCTCGGACTCGAGGGAGGCCGCAGTGTATGACGGAGCCTGTCTACGATCCTCGATGTCAGTTTGAAAAAGCCGTGAGGATAACGGTTTAGAAGGGCTGTAAAGTCCTCGGCCGAAAACCTGACGACCTCGCTGTCACGGATTGCCGTGACATTGGCCGAGCGGGGTTCACTGGATAGCATGGACATTTCCCCAATTGTTTCCCCCCTGCCCACTTCTGCCACAGACCTTACACCACCGTTTTCTTCCGAGCAGCTTACCCAGAATCTCCCACTAACAACAAGATAAAAGTTGTCGTCCTGTTGCCCCTGTCTGAAAAGAACTTCTCCCTTTGATATTTTTAACCATCGACCGTGTGTCAGAAAATCCCTCAATTGTTCCGGGTTGAGTTCACCAAAAAGCCCGTGTAGTGTAAAGGCCAGCTGATTGGATCGGAGTCTTTCGAGGATGGTCTTATCGAGGAGCGTGCCCATTTCAGGAAAACGTCGAGAAAGTTCTCGAAGAACTGCGTTGGGAAGACGCAGCAGGCGACAATTGGTGACGGCGGTTACAGTTGCGGTACGGTTTCCTCCAGCTAAAACCTGCATTTCTCCGACGGGATCGCCGGGGCCAATCCTCCCTACCAGAAATGCAGCGGCGTTATGCAGGACCGTTACCGCGAGACGGCCCTCAAGTACCACGAACATGGCATCGGCTACGTCCCCTTGGGAAAACAGGACCTGATCAGCAGTCAGGCTGCACAGGGAGGTCTCACAGACCAGCTCGCCCAATGTGGTAGGGCCCAGAGTACGGAATATCTTCTGGTTTTGCAATATGTTAAGGAGATCCGTTGTCATAATGAGATCAGTTTATCAAGCTCACGGTTTTCAGATGGAATCGCAGCATAATCAGGGAATAAGCTTTCTATTTCCGACCTGAGGACGCAAAGGCGCCGACCATGCCCCAGGCAAAAGGTTCCTCCAGGACCGCGTATATTTCCTCGAGTTGTCTACGCCCCTGTTCTTGCTGCTCTTCGGGTATCTGTTCCAACTTGAATCGGGTGGTGATGTCCAAAAAATTCTTGAGACCGATATGGAAACTGCTGAGAGGCATCAGGTCAAGCCGGACCTGTTCAAAACCCACATCGTGCATGTAGCCCGGCAGATGTCGGCCCACATGGCGATCCCCGCCCTTGTTTGCCTGTCCGTTTGCAGCGGCCAGGTTGAAGGCCCTTAAACTCATGGGCTCCGGTTCCAACATCAACCAGTCATCATCCACGTCCACCACGCAAAGGATGCCTCCCGGCTTCAGTGATTTCCGAATGGACGTCAGGGCTTTTCGGGGTTGGCTCATGTGCTGAAACAGCAACCTGACATAGACATAGTCAAAACGTTCCTGTGCCAAGACCGAAAGGTCATAAACATCGCCCTTGCAAAAAGTCAGGTTGGGGAACGGAGAGGCCTCTTGCAGCCGTGCAGCCTCGGCCAACAGATCTTCCGAAGCGTCTACACCCAGGATTCGTGCCGTGGGGCACACTTCCGCCATTTGCCGGGTCACCTGACCGCTGCCGCAAGCCAGATCCATGACCTCCATACCGTCCTGCAAGCCTGTGAGCTGCCAGATGGTCTGATCCATGAAGCCGGCCATGTGGGCTTGGTGGGCCAGTCTATCCATCTCTGTTTGGTTGTCCTTGAGTGTTCCAAAGTCGTATGAGCCGGTAGTCTTTTGTTTCATGGGGTCTTCTCCACATTGGGCAGTTTAAAATAGTCGATGGACCTTACCCATCCCAGGGTGGTTGTCCTGAGGCGGTGGCAGAGCACTACCGCCAGATTCAGCAGTATCTTACTGGAAAGCTCCGGCGAAATCTTCACCATTTTCTCCAGGAATCGCTGGTTAATGATTAACAGTTCCACGTCGGTCACCGCTACCACGTCCGCCGAGCGAGGCAGTTCGCTCACAAAAGCCATTTCACCAAAAATTTCACCTCGGTTAAAGGTGTCCAGCAAATGTTCCCTGTCCTCCTGCTGGTACCGCACTTCCACACCGCCAGACAGAATCAGGAACATCTCATGGCCAACCTCCCCACGGCGAACAACCCGTTCACCGGACTTGCATGCGATAATAGTGCCCGCCTTGAGGAACCGGGTAATTTCTTCCTCTCCCATACCGGCGAACAACGGAATATCCTGCTCTCGCAGTCGTGTCTGGAAGAAACTCCACAGATCGCTCTCCCGCATGGTTCCGGTGGGCTTATTGACCGGCAAGGCCTGGAAAGTGCGGCTGAACCATGCGACGGCTTCACGGTCAGGATGATGATTCGCGCACAGACGCAAAAACGGCGACTGCACTGCGCGAAAATGGTCATGATCCCCAATGATGAGCACCATTGGGATTCGCAGCCCCACATCAGAGTCGTATAGGTTGTCTTTGTAACGTCGCATGCCCAGTCGCTCGTATAACTGTATTAATTCAGGGGCACAGTACGCGAAATTGAACCGGTGACCCCAACTCATGAATCCCAGGAACGCCTCCATGATCAATAGACCCACCAGGCTACTTCCTCGCCAACTCTCAGCAACAATCAGACGTGAGGAGAAAGATATTTCTTTGCCGGAGAATTCACCGAATTGTTTCAGCTCATAAAACGAGATTATTTCTTCCGGAATGCCGGGGGCATCTCCGGGAGTGATGCGCAACGTGGCGATGATACCCTCATCATCAGTAATATAGAATACGGTGGAGTTTTCGGTGAGCGCATCGCAAAGGGTTTCCGCGCCATGGTCGGCGTACGTGAACCGTTTTCCCATCTCTTTCACATAGACGCGGTACCAAAAACGGAAGATGTCTTTCAGTTCCCCCCGGCTGGTGGCTTCCATCACTTTTGAATGCCTGGGCAGCTTCATGCTGTCCTCGACCCGTTTTTTCATGGTCATTGCTCTACTCCTTCCACTCGCGCCAGTGGATTTCCTCAGTAGCCCAGTCAGGAATGCCAATTTGCTCAGTCCGGTAGTTCCAGTAATAAGCGGCACCTTTGTAAGGGTCAAAAATCTGCATGACCGGCATTTCGATGACTTGGGTATTTTCAAGGGGCAGATCGTTCATCACAGCAACGTTCTTGACCATTTCCCAACACATGGCTGCATTGGTGAGAGAGACGAATATTTTACAGGACCGGGCCTCCAGTTCCCCACCTGCCATTTGTCGTCGTGCCAGCCCGTCAATTTTTTCTTTTCGGCCCGGATAATATACCAGTCTGGCGTATAGCGGTGTCAGGCTCCGGTAGTCAATTTCGTTCAATGCCAGATGTTCGGTGCCGAAACAGCCCAGGCTTTCCAGGGTAACGTCATCGGTGTGGGTAAAAGTGGAAACCACCAGGCTTCCGGAAGAAGCCGGCCCGACGACCATCCGTCTTGCAGCACGATGGCACAGGCGGGAGATCACAAGGTTGGCCTCAGGGCTGGTTGTCCCCAAAGCCACGATATCGTTTCGTTCAATCACAGCGGCAACCCAGTCGCGGTCTTTGTGGGTAATGCGGCGCCGGTGTGCAGTGACCTGGCAGGCTGGGTTTATGGTGGCCAAGTAACGCTTCCACGCCTCAACTTTTGGGACATCAATGAGGTCGATGCCGAAAGGCAGACGGTTCAAATTGCTGGCCTCAACCGTATCATAATCAGCGATCTCGAACCGCTCAAACCCGACTCTCACAAGTGCATCAAGGATCGCCCCATTCCCACCGCAGCCGAATACGGCCACCCGTGTTTGGCGACAGGCGTCGGCCATTTTTCCGGTGAAATTGACAAATCCGGTCTGCCGGTCGATTATGGATTCCCACATGTTGCCCATTGCGTCACTCCCGTAGCTGGTTGAACAGAATGGAGCAGATTGCTCCCAAATTGATGATTGGGGAAAAGATTCCTTGTTGAGTTCCCCACAGGGTATCACTCGCTTCCCCTCAGCTCATGGAGGCAATGAACAATTCTTGACACTCCATAAAGAATTTTTCTCGGTTAATATAATACAAAGGAATCAAATCAACTTCAATGGAAAAACCTTTCGGCCGGTTGAATACGGAACCTTTGAGCGGATGGGCAGTTCCATAAGCATTGAAATTGCGTTTGACCATTTTCAGGATTTTCAAACGCTCCCAAATTGGCATTATCCTCTAAATATGCTACTATCTTTTTGGATTGTTTTTGAAGAAATACCACTCTCCTGAGATTATTCAAACCCGTAGGACACCCCATATGGGTGCTGAAAGGAAAGGCAACATCATGACACACGAAATTTTTGCATTGAAATATGCGGGACCCCTTACCAGTTCCGGGGCCTTTGTCATGTGGCTTAAGGAGTGGGAGAAGACCGTCGAACGCAATTGCTATTTCTGGCTCATAAGACATGGATCTTCCCAAATTATGGTGGACGCAGGCGTAACACCCGAACTGGCCGTGAAAAGGAATCTCACCGGCTATGTCCCTCCTGAAAAATTGCTGCAGCAATTGCATCTTAATGCGGCGGGCATCAAACACGTGATCCTGACCCACCTGCACTGGGATCACGCAGGGGGTGCATCCCTGTTCCCAAACGCCCGGTTTTACGTGCAGGAGAAAGAGTATCGCTTCTGGTTGGATGATCCCATATCCGAAAGGCCCCCTTTCAAGCTGGTTTCCGATGATACTTGTAAAGAATATCTGAGAGGTCTTGAAGGCACGGACCGTCTGGTGCTTCTCAAAGGGGACCGGGAAATATTCCCTGGTATCGAATGTCTCAAAGCCCCGGGCCACACACCGGCCCTTCAGGCGGTTGCCGTAAACACAGGGAAAGGAAAGGCCATACTCGGCTCCGATTGCGCCCACTTTTTCCGCAATTACCGGGAAGACTGGCCCAGCTCGCTCATAATGGATCTGGCGGCATGGATGAAGACCTATGATAAGCTGAGAAGCAAGGTCGCGTCCCTTGACCTGCTCTTTCCCGGCCACGATCCCTTGATGACTACCCGTTATGAAAAGGTGACGGAACATGTGACGAAGTTGGTATAGCAGTGTCACTTTTTCTGCCATGAAGCTCCTGAGCAGGTTGAGGGAGCTAAGGAGAAAGATATGGTATTATCACAAAATTGTTCAATGGAAAAAGTAACCTTTAATATACCCACTGAGTTAAAAGAGCAGGTCGTAGCGCTCAAGAAGGATTTAAAGATCTCACTTTCTGCAATCTACAATGAAGCCATCGCCGACTATCTGAAGCACAAAGAGATAGAGAAATGGCGCCAGGGAGTCTCTATGGCATTAGAGGATAAAGAGTATATGATGAACTACTGAAAATAGTGCACAGCACGGTCGCTAAAACTCTAAATCCTGCCTATGTGTTAAAAATATAGGCTTTAAAATGACGAAAAAAAACGAATACCAACCGCCTTATACCATCACCCCTGCCATGTTGAATCTGGTGGCGGAGATTGGAGAACTCATCGGTCGCTATACCGTATTGGCCGAACAGAATCTAACGCCACGCCTGCGCCGGGAAAACCGTATTCGAACCATTCAAGCCTCGCTGGCCATCGAAAATAACACCCTCACTCTTGAACAGGTCACCGCTGTCATTGACGGAAAACGGGTCCTCGGACACCCGCGTGAAATTCAAGAAGTGCGCAACGCCTTTACCGCCTATGAGGCAATGGAGGGGTGGAAGCCCACATCACGGGAACATCTACTGGCGGCCCATGGACTGCTTATGTCCACGCTGATGGATAACCCCGGCGTGTTTCGCTCCGGCGACGTCGGCATATTTCGCGGCGAACAAGTTGTACATATGGCCCCGCCTGCGGACAGGGTGCCGCACCTGATGGACCAACTGCTTGACTGGCTGAAACGCACCGAGGAACACCCCCTGGTCGCCGGTTGCCTGTTCCATTACGAACTGGAATTCATCCATCCATTCACCGACGGCAATGGCCGCATGGGACGGCTGTGGCAAACCATTATTCTGCGAAACTGGAACCCGGTGCTGGCATATCTGCCTGTTGAAACGCTTATTCGGGACCGACAGGAGGATTATTACCGTGTGCTCGCCCAAGCGGATGAACACGCCGACATCACCCCATTTGTCGAATTCATGCTAAAAGCCCTGCATGATGCCATAGGCGAAGCCGTTGTCGCCGATCAAGTAGACGACCATGTAACCGATCAAGTAGCATTACTGATTGAAGCTCTTGGCAGCGGAGAATTGGGAAGCATGGATCTCATGAAAGGATTGGGGCTTTCTCACAGGCCCACATTCAGAGAGAACTATTTGAATCCGGCTTTGGCCGGCGGATGGATCGAACGCACCCAACCCGACTCTCCCCGCAGCCCCACCCAACGGTATCGCCTTACTGACAAAGGAAGACGCTGGATAAAAAATAAGAACGAAGCGTGAGGGCCTGAAGGCTTTTCCATCACCTGCCCAACAACTGCCGCGCGATGGTGATTTTCTCCATTTCCTTGGTGGCCTCGTAGATCTCCACAATTTTGGCATCCCGGTAGAAACGTTCAATGTCGTATTCATTAATGAATCCATAGCCGCCATGCATCTGCAGGGCATCATCCGTCACCCGGACGCCGGTTTCTCCGGCCATCCATTTGGCCATGGCAATGAGTTTGGGATCGGTCCTGCCGTTATCCAGGAGCCAAGCCGCCTGATAGGTCAGGACTCTGGATGCTTCAACCTTGGTGGCCATTTCCGCCAGTTTGAATTGAATGGCCTGGAATTTCCCCACGGCCTGACCAAAAGCCTCCCTTTTTTTCACATGGTTGATGGCCTGTTCCAAAGCACCTTGCGCTACGCCCACTCCCTGGGCAGCCGCCACCACCCGGTTGATATTGAATAACTCCATGGTCTGGGCAAAGCCGTTTCCCTCTTCCCCACCCACCAGGTTTTCTCTGGGAACCCTCACGTTGTTGAATGACAACTCCGCCGTATCCGAGGCCCTGATCCCCATTTTTCCCGTTATTTTTGACGCTTCAAAGCCTGCCCGATCCGTTTCCACCATCAAGATGGAATGCCGATTGTAACGGGATTCGACTCCAGGGTTTGTGATGCAGAAAACGGTCAAATAGTCGGCTATGGTACCGTTGGTGATAAATATTTTGCTCCCGTTTATAACGTAATCATCACCATCTTTCACCGCGGTCGTTCTGGCCCCGAAAATATCACTGCCGGCATCCGGTTCGGTAATGGCGGCGCCCATGATGGCCTCACCGGTGGGAATGGGTGGAAGATACTTCTTCTTTTGTTCAGGCGTACCGTGGTTTTGCACATACTCGGCGCCGAAAGCCGCCAGCAGCACGCAGCCGCAGCCGGGATCCACCCGCCAGAATTCTTCCATGATCAGACAGCTTTCAAAAAGACTTAAGCCCGCGCCATCGAATTCTTCCTTGATAAACCCACCCACAAACCCCAGCTCACAGGCTTTCTTCCAGAGTCCCTTTGGGAATTCTTCTTTCTGATCATATTCCTTGGCGATGTCCCGGATTTCACCCTCGGCAAATTCCCTGGCGGCCATTTTGATGTCCATCTCTTCTTTGCTCAACTCAAAATTCATGGCAACTGCCTCCTTCATAACAATTGGAAATACCCACAACGCTGGTGACGCAAAACAGGTTAAGAAAACAATAAAGCCCCGGGCTTTTGAAACCCGGGGCTTTTGTATACGCTCTGACGCTTCGAATCCCTCGAAAATAAATCAGAGATCCTTGGGACTGCGCCAACCGGTCAGCGGCACCAGACACTTCTTTTCCACATCGGCCTTATAGAGCTTCACCTTTTTGGCCGGCGCATGGCTCTTGGTGGTGTAGGTTACCAACGGAAAGATGCCGCCGGTATCAAAATCCCTGAATGTTTCCAGGGCATCTTTCAGCGTATCGGGGGTCAGGTCTTTACCGGCTCTTTTGATGCCTTCGGCAAACAGCATGGAGATGCCGATGCCGCCGATATACAGACTGGTCAGCTTGGGTTTTCGGTTGTATTTTTTGGCGATCTCCCGAACCAACTTGATCCCGGGGTGTCATCGGTCCAGCTTCCCACAAATCCGGCCCCGATGTAGTTTTTGGCTGCGGGCCCGCAGGCTTTCACCAGAAGATCGTCCGTGGCCCAGTTAAAACCGAAAACTTTCGGCCAGTAGTTGTACTTTTCAGCGGTTTTCAAAAATGAAATGATGGGGGGCAGCACATCGCAGGTGACCACGATATTGGCGCCCGCTTTCTGCAGCGCCAGCACCTGACTGGAGGCATCCACCGCGCCGGTGGGCAATACCAGTTCGGCTACCACGGGAATGTTGTATTTGGCGGCCCTTTTCTTAACAGCGTCAAGCCCTTTCTTACCGTATTCTTTTTTGGTGTAGACCACGCCGATCTTCTTGTCTTTCATCTTGAGGTCATCATTGATGTAATCCACCATCACCTGGTATTGCCATTCATAAAGGGCGCCCAAAGCAAAAATATAGGGGTTCATCGGGTCGAAAAACTCCAGGGACATGGCGTTGGGGATGTTGACGATTTTATAGCGTTTGATGTTTTTCATGTTGGCGATGGTTTGATTGGTGCCGCCCGTGGTCATAACGGTCAGGACCTTATCCCGACTGATGAGTTTTTTAACCGCGGCAACGGATTTAGGGGCCTGAAAGCCATCATCTTCCCAGAGCATCTTTATTTTGCGACCGTTGATGCCGCCTTTTTCATTGATGTAGTTCATGTAGTCGATCATGCCGTTTCCCTGAGGAATGCCCAGTGCCGCCACCGGGCCGGTCTTGACCAGCACAAATCCCATTTCAATAGAATCATCCGTTACGCCCCGGCCGGAAGCCGACGCCAACCCGGCGCTTAGAAAAAATGCCAAACAAACCAATGCCGTCATTCCTGCCAATCTACCTTTGTTTCTCATACCTTACCCTCCCTTTGTTTAGGTGCTCGAACTCTTTTTTGGAAAAGTCCGGGCAAGTTTAAGAACCGTTAATGCCTTATTGCCTGAAAAACCTAAAACTTTGAACTTCAAACTTTAAACTTAAAACTGCGGCTTGCCGCCTCAGTATGTAAAAGGCCAGTTTTTGAATCCAACCTTGATCCGTTGCCAAATGGCATTCAAGCCGCCCGGTTCGAAAATCAGGAACAACATGATCAGAAGTCCGAATACGGCAATATTCCATTCTTCATCATAGCGGCCCTGCATGGCGGGAATTACGGATTCTATTCCCTGGGACAGCAGTTTGATGCCTTCGGGCGCCGCCACAATGAAAATGGCGCCGAAAACAGCGCCGAGGATGCTGCCCAGGCCCCCGATGATAATCATGGCCAAATACTCAACAGAGGACATGAGGGTGAAGTGTTCCGGGTGAATATGTCCCATGACATAGGCGTACATGCCCCCCGCCACGCCGGCGTAAAAGGAGCTTAAGGCAAAGGCCGAAACCTTATATCCCGTGAGGTTGACCCCCATGACTTCCGCTGCAATATCCCGGTCTCTCACCGCGATGAACGCCCGGCCGACCCGCGTGCGGATGATATTCTTGGCAGCGATGATCATGAGCGCCGTAATACACAGGAGGAAATAATACATACTTTCGTCCGTGTCCAGAGTATAACCCAGCACGTTGACTTCCGGCATGTACATGCCCCGCTCGCCGCCGGTCAGACTTCTCCAGGTGATGAGGACATACTCCACCATCACGCCGAAGCTCATGGTGGCCATGGCAAGATAAAGGCCCTTGAGTCTGAGGCAGGGGATCCCCACCAGAATTCCGGCTGCGGCGCTGACCAGGCCCCCGGCGGGGAGGGTAATCCAGAAGGGCATTCCAAGACCTTCTCCCAGCAAGGCGGCAGTGTAGGCGCCGATGGCCAGAAAAGCGGCATGACCCAGGGAAATCTGGCCTGTAAAACCGGTGAGGATATTGAGCCCAACGGCGGCTACTATGGCAATGCAGGAAAGATTAACCATATAGACAATATAGGTATCCGTAATATACGGCAGGATGAGCAGGCCGAGGATAAACAGGGCCATCCAGAACTTGCTCCAGATGGTATCCAGCAGTTTAATGTCTTCGTGGTAGCTCTCGCAAAAGGTTTTGCTGCGTATGGGCATAATGTTAGTACCTTATCACCTGGTTTTCTGTCACAAAAAACAAGAAGTTCATTGACTGAAAAACCTAAAACTTGAAACCTAAAACTTGAAACTGCGGCTTGCCGCCTTAGACCCTTTCCACTTCTTTGGTTCCGAACAGCCCGTAGGGTCTGATCATCAATACCAGAAACAACACCGCAAAGGGGGTCACATCCTTGACACCGCCCCCCACGATCTGGTCCAGATATCCGCCGGCCAGGTTTTCAAGGATGCCGATCGTAAGCCCCCCGATAATGGCGCCGGGAATGCTCTCGAGCCCTCCCAGAATCACGGCGGGAAAAGCGCTGATGGCCACAAAAGCGAGGCCCACATTAAGCACCATGACATTTGCCAGCCCCACGCCGGCAAGCCCCGCCACCACGAAAGAGATACCCCAGGTCAATGCGTACACCTTTTTTATGTTGATCCCCATGAGGGTGGCGGTATCCTGATCATTGGCCGTGGCTCTCATGCCCAGACCCAGACGGGCGAACTTGAAAAAGAAGAAGAAGAGAAGCATGAGTGAAAAAGAGATGATCATGCTCCAGAGATGATTGTGGCTCAACACGATGCCCCCCACATGGAGGGGTTCCACGGGAAAAGGAGTGGGAAAAACATAATTGTGATGTCCAAAGACGATGCCGGCCATGGAACGCAGGAAGATGCTGAGACCGATGGTCACCATGACCACGGAAAAGACCGGTTCTCCCAACATGGGTCGAATCACCAACCGTTCGGTCAGCGCCCCCAGCAGGCCCGACGCAATCAGGGTGAGGGGTACGGCCAGCCAGAAAGGAACGCCGAAGCGGGTGACCAGATAATAGCCGATAAAAGCCGCCACCATGATCGCCTCTCCCTGGGCAAAATTGATGACGCCGGTCCCCTTGTAAATGAGCACAAACCCCATGGCAATGAGCGCATAGAGGCTGCCCACGGCTATTCCGCTTATGACGAGTTCCAGGAAATACATGCACGCCTCCTTAAATGGGATGCCTCATCCCTGATACAACAAATCAATGATCTGTTTGAATTTCTTTTCCACGGCGGAACGGCGCACCTTCATGGTGGCCGTCACTTCGTCGTCATCCTGGTCAAGCTCCTTGGTGAGGATGGCAAATTTTCTGATTTTCTCCACTCGCGCCAGTTGTTCATTGACCGCATCCACCTCCGCCTGAATGAGCTTTTTGACCTCCGGGTTTTCAGCCAGGCTCTTGTAGGTAGTGTAGGCAATGCGGTTTTCCTGTGCCCAGTCGGAGACATTGTCCAGTTCCAATTGAATCATGGCTGAGAGGTATGGACGGCCGTCACCCACCACAATGCCTTCCTTGATGAATGCGCTGAATTTCAGTTTGTTTTCAATTTCGCTGGGGGCGATGTTTTTCCCGTAAGCATTGATGATCAGGTCTTTCTTGCGATCCACGATTTTGAGCTGTCCTCCATCCGTGAATTCACCCACATCTCCGGTCATAAGCCAACCCTCCTCCTTAAGAGAGTCAGCGGTTTGTTCGGGATCGCCATAGTAACCTTCGAAAACGGAATCCCCCCGGAGCATGATCTCGCCGTCATGGGCCAGTTGGACCTCAATCCCCGGAATCGCCTCGCCCACTTCGCCTGGGCGAATGTTACGATCGCTGGGAATAACGCTGATCCCCGCGCATTCGGTCATCCCGAAACACTCCCGCACCGATACGCCGATGCCATGATAAAAACGCAATAGTTCATTGGACATGGGGGCGGCGCCGCTCACGAAAATGCGTCCGTTTAACAGGCCCATGGAATTCTTCAAGGCCCTGAAAAGGAGCAGATATCCTACCAGGTAAAGGCTTCTCCAGAAAAAAGGAACCGGGTTCCCGGCTAGCTTAAGGGCTGCCACTTTTTCCCCAATGGGCATCACGGCCTTATACACCCAACGCTTAAGGAAAATGGAGTCTTTAATCTTGATATTGATGTTGGAGTGCATTTTTTCCCATATGCGGGGAACCGACAAAAAAACCGTGGGGGAAATTTCCCGCAGGTCTTCCTGCAGGGTGGCGACGCTTTCGGCAAAATTCACGGTACACCCCGCCCACATGGGAAAAATAAGGGAAAAACTCCGCTCGGCAATGTGACAAAGAGGGAGTGCCGAAACCAGGGAGTCTTTCTGGTTAAAGGGAATCACCTGGTCGAGCCCCTGGATCATGGCCACCATATTGCGATGGGTAATCATGGCCCCTTTGGGTTTACCCGTGGTGCCGGAAGTATAGACCATCACCCCCACATCGTCCGGCTCAACAGCCTCCACCATACGCTCAAAGCTATCCCGGTCTTTCCCGTGCCGAAGGATTCCCAGCTTTTCCACTTCCTCAAAACTAATGATCATGGGGTCTTTGTAATTTCTCAACCCTTTCATATCAATGACGATAATTTGTTTCAAAAGGGGGAGACGGGCCTTGATCTCAAGAATTTTATCCACCTGTTCCTGATCTCTGCAAACCACCATGGAAGAATCCGAATTTTCCAGCACATAGAGGCATTGCTCAGCCACATTGGTGGGGTAAACCCCGATGGAAATAGCACGGCAGGCCTGGGCTGCGATGTCCGCATAGAGCCATTCCCGGCAATTGTCTCCCAAAATGGAAACCTTGCCACCCTCATCTTCAAGGCCCAGTTCCTTGAGCCCCAGCGCGAAGTTGCGCACATGTTCAAAATACTGGTTCCAACTGACCTTTTGCCAGACGCCCAGGTCCTTTTCGCGCAGGGCCGTCCGGTCTCCATGGCGTATTCGATTCCGCCTGAGGAGTTTGGGAATGGTCAGTTTATCGACGGCTGTTTCTTGCTTCATCACTATGGGTCGCCCTCCCCCAGGTATGCTTCAATGACTTTCGGATCCGCCTGAACCTTGGCTGGCGTTCCATCGGCAATCATCACACCGAAATCGATCACCGTTACCCGGTCTGCAATGTCCATAACCACGCCCATGTCGTGTTCAACCATCAAAATGGTCGTGCCCAACTCTTCCTTGACATCCAGAACAAAGCGGGCAATATCTTCGGTTTCCTCCACATTCATGCCGGCTACCGGTTCATCTAACAACAGCAGTTTTGGATTATTGGCCAGGGCCCGGCCCAGTTCAACCCGTTTCTGGATGCCGTAAGGCAAGGAACCCACCGGTTTCTTTCTGACTTTTTCGATTTCCAGGAAATCGATAATCTCTTCCACTTTCAGCCGATGCGCGGTTTCTTCCCTCAAGGCGCGGCCGTAGAATAGAGCGCCTGCCAGAATGCCCGTTCGCATGTGAAGGTGCCGCCCCAGGAGCAGGTTGTCGATCACGGTCATGTGTTGAAACAGTTCGATATTCTGGAAGGTGCGGGCCACGCCTAAGCCCGCGATGCGATGGGGCTTCATTTTGTTCAAAACATGCCCCTCAAACAAGGCCTGCCCGGATGTGGGTCGATAAATGCCGCTGATCACATTGAACAGAGATGTCTTTCCGGCGCCGTTGGGACCGATCAGGGCATGAATATGACCCCGCTCAACATCAAAGGTCACATTAGAGAGCGCGGTGATCCCTCCGAACCGAAGAGTGACGTCATTAATTTCCAACTGGGCCATGTTGATACCCTCAGGACAACCAGCGTTTTCGTCGTTTGTAGTGTTTTACCCGGGCGTAGTTTTTACGATCCTTCTGGTCGGTTACACCCAGGTAGAATTCCTGCACGTCCTCATTCTCTCTGAGCTTATCGCAGGGACCGTCCAGCACAATGCGGCCGTTTTCCATGATGTATCCATGGGAGGCGAAATTGAGCGCCAGATTGGCGTTCTGCTCCACCAGCAAAAGGGTGGTATTCCGTTCCCGGTTTATGCGTGTCAATATTTCAAAAATGCTCCTCACCACCAGAGGCGCCAGACCCAGGGAAGGTTCATCCAGCATGATGAGACGGGGTTGGCTCATAAGCGCCCGTCCCACCGCAGTCATCTGCTGCTCACCTCCCGACAGGTAAACCGCTCGCTGATTGCGCCTTTCTCTCAAAACCGGGAAATAGTTCAGGACCATTTCCAGGTCTTTTCCCACCTGGCTGCGGTCGGACCGCGTAAAAGCCCCCACCACAAGGTTTTCCACCACGGAGAGATCGGAGAAGATGCGACGACCTTCGGGAACCATGGAAATCCCTTTCCGGACGATCCGATCCGGGTCATCATCCTGGATCTCCTTTCCCTCGAAGGATATGATTCCGCCTTCCAGTTCTCCATTCTGGAGCCTCAGAATGCCGGTGATGGCCTTTAACGTTGTGGTCTTCCCGGCGCCGTTGGCCCCCAGAAGGGCCACGATGTCCCCTTTCGGCACGGACAGAGATATGCCCTTCAACACCAGGATCACGTCGTTATAAACCACCTCGATGTTATTGACTTCAAGCATCCTGCGCTCCGTTTTTCAGCCCCAGGCCATGAAATAAAAGCTGTCTGAAGGTTTTAACGAAAACCGGCCCTTCAAGCACATCCCTGCTGCGCTGCCACTGCAGAAGAATCCCGTCGTGAAAGGCGATGATGGTATAAGCCGCCGTGTGGGTATCAAGATCGATGTCAATGAGGCCCTGAAGCTTGCCCTCTTCCACAATTCGGCGCAGAAAACGGGCATATTTAAAATAGATACGCCTGAATTCCGAATCAAACTGATCATGACCCGCTCCCGAAAACTCCGCTGAAATGATCGTGGCCAACAGGCCGAGTTCACGGTTTTTTTCGCCAAAAATTGCGGCAAAATTGAAATAATGGTGGAGTTTATCCAAGGCGTTGCCTTTAACATCCTGGACCTCTGAGATGAGTTGATCCAGAAATTCAACCTCAAATTTTTTAATGAGGGTCAGCAACAACTCTTCCTTGCTGGAAAAATGGGCATATATGGCCCCTTTGGTAAGGCCGGTGGCATTGGCGATGGCGGCAATGGACGTGCCATGGTATCCATGGGCCACAAACAAGCGAGTGGTAGATGTGAGGATACGGCCCACTGTTTCTTTACTTTGAATGGCTTTGGCGGTTAAAGGCGACAACCGTATTTTTCCTTCACAAGATTGGGAATTTCTTACATACCGATCGTTTAGAATCTGTTTATAACACTGATTACCGTTGGTGGCGGTAAAACCCTTCACCCGTCTTTTGCCCCAGATTTTTCTGCGCCACCAGTTCACCCATTTTCCCGGAGGGTTTGAATCGCTCACCATATTCCCGGGTCAGACCTTCCAACGCATGAAAAACCACGTCCACCCCGGACATATCGATCAATTGGAAAGGCCCAATGGGATGATTGAAACCTAAGCGCATGGCTTTGTCAATGTCTTCGATGCTCGCCAACCCTTCCTCGTGAATGCGCAGGCATTCGGCAATCATGGCGCTGATGGCCCGGCTGGTGATAAACCCCTGGGCGTCTTTACAGACAACCGTCTCCTTGCCGAGAGCGGCACAGAATTCAAGGGTTGTTTCAAGTGTTTCCGGGGACGTCTCATCGGCCGTCACCACCTCAATCAACTTCATGATCTGGGGCGGAAAAAACCAGTGCGTACCGATGACCCGATCCTGGCGGTGGGTGACGCCGGCAATGGAAGCAATACTCAGCTCCGATGTATTGGTGGCCAAAATAGCCTCGTCAGGGGCCAACCGGTCAATTTCAGCGAAAATTTTCCGCTTGAGTTCGAGGTTTTCGGGCACGGCCTCAATGACATACTGAGCATCCATCAGGGCTTCAGACAAATCCGTGGTAAACCGCAGTCGCCCCAGGATGGTTTGGACTTCCGCCTCTTCCAGTCTGCCCTTGCTCACAGCCCGGTCCAAATTCTTTTCGATTTTTCCGCGGGCGCCATCCAACATCTCATCACTCACATCTCGAACCGTCACCTCAAATCCGGCCTGAGCCGCCACCTGGGCAATCCCCGTTCCCATCAGTCCCGCGCCGATCACGGTAACGTTTTTAATTTTGTCCACGCCCTACCTCCATTCTAAAATCCGCCATTAGCTATTAACCGTTAGCATCGCTCCAACATCACGGCGGTGCCAACGCCTCCTCCCGCGCAGAGGCCGGCTACCCCAAGCTGCAGGCCCTGCCGCTCCAGCTCATAATAGAGTGTCACAATCAGTCGTGCCCCCGTGCAACCCACCGGATGGCCAAGGGAGATGCCGCTGCCGTTAACATTGGTTTTCTCCCTGTCCAGCCCCAGCTCTTTTTCACAGGCCAGGTAATAGGAGGCAAACGCTTCATTGACTTCGAAGAGATCCACGTCGCCCAACCCCAGTCCGGTCTGTCCCAGAACATCTTTGATGGCAGGCACGGAGGCGATGCCCACATAATGGGGATCCACCGCCTTGGTGCTGAAAGCTTTGATTTCGGCCAGGGGTTTCAGGCCCAACGCCTTCACTTTCTCCTCGGAAGCCAGCACAAGGGCTGCCGCCCCGTCATTGAGGCTGGAGGCATTTCCCGCAGTAACCGACCCGCCCTTTTGAAAAGCGGGCTTCAGTTTGGCCAGTTTTTCTATGCTGATGTCCCGCCGGGGGTTTTCATCGGTATCCACGACTTTAGGGGGTTTCTTTCCCCTTGGAACTTCAACCGGTACGATTTCCCTTAAAAAGCGCTCTTCATCTATGGCTCGGACGGCCCTTTCATGGCTGTAGGCGGCCAGTTCATCCTGATCATGGCGGCTCAGATTATATTTCTCCGCCAGCCGTTCGGCCGCGATCCCCATGCCGCCTCCGACCGGGTATTCCTGCATGGCTTTCCATAAAAGATCGATGGTTTCCATGTGTCTTAACCGCTGCCCCCATCGTGCGCTGTCCATAATATAGGGGGCGTTGGACATGGATTCGACACCTCCCGCAATCACTACATCCGCCATGCCCTGAAGGATGGTCATGGCCCCGAGAATGGTCCCCTGCATGGCGGAGGAACATGCGCAGTTGATGGTATACCCCGGAATTTCATAGGGAAGCCCCGCCAAAAGTGATGCCACCCTTGCCACGTTTTGCTCCAGAGGCGCCAGGCAGCTTCCCATGATCACCTGATCCACCTGATCCTTTTGCAGCTCTGCGCGAGAAAGGGCATCCAAAATGACTACCTGGGCCAAATCCAATGGCTTGACCGTCCGCATTGCTCCGCCAAAAACACCGATGGGTGTCCGTACCGCGCTTACAAGAAATACCTTTTTCGGCATGATGAATCCTCCATGCATTATTTTTTCTCAAATACATACCGACCGTTTAGCATGTGTAACGGGTGCCGTTTTGATTGTCAAGGTTTTTTTGATGGATTCTAAATTACACGGATTTGAAAGGCGGAAGGACTATTTCAATCCTTTTTCCCAACGGCTCACCATGGCCTCGGCACTCATTTCACCCAAACCGTTATGTGCCAGAAACCGCGGCAGGTCATATTGATTTCCCTGAGCCCACCAGCCCTTTAGAATCCGGCCCGTCTCAGGTTCAAACATCCAATGGGTTCCCAGTCGCGATGCCAGCTGATTTTCCATAACGGTTTCAGCCATCCAGCCCAAAACATAATCCAGACAGTACAGCTCGGGCACCAGGTCAAACAGATGACTTTCGGGCTGATAGTAAAAACCGGTATGTTGTCTCATGATCCGGGCGTAGGGTTCCCCATTTGCAAGATCTCCCCCCGTGAACATGTCATATTCCGCAATAAATTTAGATGCGTAACGTCTGAACATGCAAAGATCCTTGAGCGTCTTATGATAGGACAGCGTTTTTGAATCCTGGGGGGAAAGGCCCAGGGATTCTTCCAGAAAAGGACGTGAAAGAACAATGTTCTGATTCAGGAAGGCATAAGCCTCGGACAGGGCAAAGGAGGTCCCCATATCCCGCGTCACCATGGAGAGATCCTTTGAGGTAAAAACCGCCGAGAGCCCATGGCCCAATTCATGCCACAGGGTCTCCAGGTCGCCCCATCCCCCTTCCGGACGCATCAGGACATAAACCTCTTCCGGCACCTGCAACATCAGGCAGATGGCCTGAGCGTTTTTCCCCTCTTCGCGGCCCAGTTCGAGATTAAGCCCGGGCGTTTTTTCAGGATCAATGGCCCAGTTTTTAAAAAACGGGGTCAAGGCATCCAATGCCTTTCCGGGGAACAGCGCATCGAATTGTCGCAGGCTTAACAGATTGATGGCGTCAAATCGCGTTAGATCGGAAAGGGGTCGAGAAAATCGTTCCCGGCACCACCGCTCCATGGCCGCAAAATAGAGTTCATCCGTTGCTTGAAGAAGTTCTTTCAACAGATTGTAATAAAATTTGTAATCGATATCTTTTTTTTCACCGCAGTATTCCACGTAGTTTTCATAACCCAGATCATCCCTGAGAATTTCCAGCAGGATCTTCCAGTGATTCAAAGCAAAGGGCTTTAAAAATTTGCAAAGGGGACCGGTTTCTTTCTGCAGCATCTGCCGCTTTTCATAATTACTGAATTTCTGACACCAGGGAATAATTTCCCTGAAGTAGATTTTTTCTCCATCCACGTGTGCGGCCGCGCCCCTCATCCAGGTGCGCAATTCGTTTTCGTGGGGCAGCAGCGCCCGCTGCACGTAGTGATCAATCAATGCAAACCGCATTCTGAGAGTTTCTGATGTCGCATCAAAACGGTCAATCTGCGAGAGGGTGTTCAGGCTGATAAAGTCATCATATCCTTCATACAGTTCATAGGCCTTAAAAGGAATTTTGTCTCCCTTCCAGAGGGCAAGAGCCTGAAGATTCCATTTGTAGTTCAGGTGATAAAGAGTGTTTTCGATTTCCGAAAGGTTGCGCTGTGATGGTTTCATAATGAATAAACACTTCCCCATAGAATTTTAAAATTACCGTATTTTTTCTGCGATTTTTTTCCGAATTTCATGTATACGTTATTACTCAGTTAAAAAGCTACAAATCAGGGAGGAAAAAATCATGGAAGAGATTCTGACTCAGATCAAGGGGATTCTCGCTATTTACGGTATTCGCATTATTGCGGCTCTGGCCATATTTGTGATCGGTCGGTGGGTTGCAAAAGGCATTCGAAACCTGATTCGTCGCATCATGACACGAAGCAAGGTGGATCAGACGCTCATTTCATTTGTATGCAATTTGTCATATGTGGCCATGCTGGCTTTTGTGATCATTGCAGCCCTCGCCAAATTGGGTATTGAGACCACTTCGATCATTGCCATCATGGGCGCCTCGGCCCTGGCCATTGGTCTGGCGCTGAAAGGGTCGCTGTCCAACTTTGCCGCAGGCGTCATGATGATTATTTTCCGCCCCTTCAAGGTGGGGGACTTAATCGAAGGCGGGGGAACTTCGGGAACGGTGGAGGAAATTCAAATTTTCACCACAAAGCTCAAAAGCGCGGACAACAAAACCATTATTGTCCCCAACGCCAGGATGCTCGACAACAATATCATCAATTACTCAACCAAGGGAACCCGCCGTGTTGATATGTCATTCGGCATCGGCTATGATGACGATATCGATAAGGCGCGCGCCGTTATTCTAAAAATCATTGACCAGGACAAACGGGTGCTCAAAGATCAGGTCCCTATGGTGGCTGTGGGCGACCTGGCCGACAGCAGCGTGAACTTCACGGTGAGGGTCTGGACAAAATCGAGCGACTACTGGGGGGTTTTCTTCGATACCACCGAGGCCGTAAAAAAGCAGTTTGACGCCGAAAGCATCGGCATGCCCTACCCCCAGCGGGATGTGCACCTTTACGAGCACAAGTCATAGCGTTTCAGGAGCTGCATCAATGAAGAAAAGGATGGAAACGTTACAATAGATGGATGGGAATCAGAGAGCAGGTCTTCTGCTGGCGGCGGCAGCATTCGTTTTCTGGGGGCTGACCCCGTTTTATTTCAAAGCCATGTCGGCGGTATCACCCCTTGAAATTGTATCCCATCGCATCATCTGGTCTACCTTCATCCTGGCGGCATTGCTGCTGATCATCAACCGAAAGTTCTTTAAAAACGCCATTTCACAACTCAGACGACACGGGTGGACATTGGGTGTTGGCGCCATCTTGCTGTCGATCAACTGGCTGACTTACATATATGCCGTTTCAAATGGAAAAGTCCTTGAAGCCAGCCTTGGGTATTTCATAAACCCGTTGGTTAATGTAGCCCTTGCCGCCATTATTCTAAAGGAAAAACTCTCTAGGATTCAACTGTTTGCCGTATTGCTGGCAACCATCGGCGTGACCCAGGAAATTTTCCGGTTCGGTCAATTCCCCACACTGGCCATGATTATGGCCGGCACATTCGGGATCTACGGTTTGATCCGGAAAAAGGCCAATATCGGTGGCAGTGAAGGGTTGCTCATTGAAACGCTGTTGTTGCTACCATTTGCGGCCGCTTACCTGCTCTACCTGAGCCGAAACGAACGCCTTGCATTTTTAAACCATGGTTCTTTAACCACCTGTTTACTCTTGTCGGCAGGGCTCGTCACCACCCTGCCGCTCATCTGGTTTATCAGCGCCACCAAAAAACTCAACTATTCCATCGTGGGCATGATGCAGTACATCGCCCCCACGATGATGGGGATATTGGGCTACTGGATTTATAAGGAAGGTTTCCCGCCGGGGAGACTGATCACCTTTTCGCTGGTGTGGTTCGGGCTGCTGTTGGTTGTCATTGAGAGCTTTGGGCATATGCGTAGCAGGAAGTATTGACACGGAAAGCTACGTATTGCAAGATTAGGGAATCTTTCCAATTTCTAAGGAGAAAAAATGGACCATTCAAGTACGGAAAAAAAGCAGCTCTTTGAGAGTATCCTGGATCATATGAAGATCGCGGTAACCTGTGTGGATGCGGACGGCAAAATCCTCTATGCCAACGCCGTCGCCAAGAAACGGCCGTCAAAAGCACCCAGGGAGGTTGGTGTAAATTTCCGGGAATGCCACAAGGATACATCAAACGAAAAAATCGCCGTTATCTTCAAGGATTTCAGGAATGGCCGTCTTGAACCCCACCATTACGTTTCAACGATCACGGGTCGAAGGGATCTGGTTACCATGATTCCCATGTTTGAAGCAGGCGAGTTTTCGGGATGCGTGAGCCATGTCCACCCCCTGGAACTTGAGGGCACTGAAAGAAGTTTTATCTGATCCGCACGGCGATCAGACACAGGTTGCAGCGTTTAGTTGCAGCGTGAAACCAGATCGGCAAGGATGTTGTTGAACTTTTCCGGCTGTTCGTAAAAAGGCATGTGGCCGCTCTGATCCAGAACCTCAAGCCGGCAATCGGGAATCTGATCCGCCACATACCGACCGGTTTCGGAACCGAAACAAAGATATTTTGAATCCCCGTAAATGGTCAGGGAGGGGACGGAAACATCTTTAAGCACGCCTGTGTAGTCTCCCATCAGGTAATCGGAGTAAACCGCCATGGCCACAGGTGCCGGGGTTTTCATATGTTCATGGAACATCCAGTCATGGGTTTCAGGGGGCGCAAGACCCTTCTTGAACATGTTGTGAATAAACCGTTTCCCAAAAGCATTTCTGTCTTCCTCAATGGCGCGAAACGAAGAATGCATCCCATCAAAATTATACCCTTTCAAGGCGTGCGTATTCCATTTTTCGGGCGAAAACGGAAACGGTGTCATTTCCACCAGGACCAGAGCGGAAAGCTTTTTGTCCCCGAAGCGGTGCCAGTATTCCAGAACCACGGGCCCTCCCAGAGACCACCCCACCAGGACAACTTTCTCAAGGTTCAGGGCAGAGATGACCGCATGAATATCCTCCGAGTAGCCGCCCATGGTATGGCCTTCAAGGGTTTTTGAGGAATTGCCGTGAGCCCGCAGATCCATGGTCACCACCTGGAACCTGTCAGACAACCCGGCCATTTGGTGAAGCCAGAATCTACCGCTCATGGTCCAGCCATGCACCAACAGAATGGGGGTGCCGCTTCCGGCCGTTTCCACGTAAATCCGAGCGCCATCGGGGGATACCACCCAGCCAGTCCTGTTGCCCTTGGTATCCCGTTTGATGGGGTGAAACTCGGTTTTGTTCATCATGACTTCCTTATGCCATGAGTTGGGCAGGGGCGACAATGGAACCGAATTTTTCCCTGAGCGCCATCAGTCCTTCTCTTTGCTCATCCAGGATTTCAAAAAGGCGTGCCGGGACATTGCTCTCTTTTCCGTAAGCCTCTTTCTGAAGATCAATGCGGGCGACGATGTTGTCAATGTAGAGGGAGAATTGTTTAACGTAAAGGTCTTCAGGATATTCTTTATCAATAATATCCTTGAACAGCTTTTTCAAATCCTCATATTTGGGGAGAAAGCCGACGGGGGTCGGAATGGCATCCACATCACCGTGAAAGCGTCTCTCCAGCCAGCCCAGCCATACTTTCACGTCCCGCTTTTCACCCAGCAGTTTCTTGGACTCCCCCCCCCGGGCCTCATGGGTCAGGAAATAGTTGAGACCGGCGAGTACGGGTCGTTTCCGGTCGTCAATCTTTTTGCTGTTGAAGAATTTGAACTGCGCATCCATATAGTCCGCAAGAGCACCCGGGATAAAGGGGGCATTGGCCCAGGGAGCGCGCTTTACGCCCGTGGCCCCCACTTCCGTAGCCGTTGCCGCGGATACAATGGACGCGCCGATGACCACCCCATGATCCGGTGTGACGGCCAGCCAGACCGGCGGCATGGTGTCGCTGTCCCGGCCGCTGTAGGTAAACACGCTGGTCTCCGCGCCTGTCGGGTCTTCAAATCGCTCCGAGCAATTGGCCAGTGCCGTCGCCTTCAGGGTACATCTTGAATTGGGGTGGCTCATGGGCACCGGCTTGCCGTTTTCGTCCACCATCCCCTCTTCCCACGGTCCCTGGAAGTTGAATCCCTTTTTGGGCGGTGTCTCGCCGTTGCCCACCCAGTGGGGGACCTTGTCGTCATCAATCAAAACATTTGACCAGATCACTTCGGTGCCGGGCTTTCGGAGGCAATCCATCAAAAGCGGATCCCCCTCCCGGTTCACATCTTCCACAATCCCGAAGATGCCCGCTTCCGGGTTAATGGATCGAACAGTGCCGTCATCTTCAATCCACATCTGTGCCAGATCATCCCCCAGAAAGTGGGCGCCGGCCATGGCGGTAGTGGTCTTGCCGCAACCGCTGGGGGCTGCGCCCGCAAACCAGGTCACCCGTTTTTTATCGGGACCGTCGATTCCCGTGATGAACATGTGTTCCGCCAGTTCATTACCCCGGTTGGTATAAACAGCCCTGTCCACGGAAAAACGGTGATTCCCTTTTTTCAGCAGCAGGGTGTTGCCGGCATAGGTGCAGTTCATACTGTAGGTGGTCTGGAAACTTCGATCCATGAAGACACGGGCATTGGGCAGGTCTTCGGTTCGATTCAGGCCTTCGCTGTGAATATTGGCATAGAAATGGCCACGCCGCTCCACTTCCGCATCAAAGTGATTAAAAACATTCCGGTAAAGGAGTTCGGCGCTGTGGGACACATACATAGAACTGGTGACTTCAATGGCTGGATTGGAACCCTTGGAACCCACGGGGCCTCGATTGTAAAAGCCGATCACCATGATCTTGTTCTTCATGATGCCGCTCATGGTATCCTGAACCACTTTTAGCGCATCATCCCGATCCATTCGGTTAGCCAGGGAGCTGATCTCTTCATCCGGGTTGGCAATATAAAAAGTACGATCGATAATCCGGCCCTGTTCGGCCGCCAGATCAAAATGAATGGTGTGATCTTCCATGGCCAGCACGGCTTCTTCGCCCTTTTTGAGAGACATCTGCCTGACCTCTTGAACATCTTCATCGGAGCCGGTATTCACGAAAATATCATCGGGCTTGCACATGATAATGGCGTTGGCGATCTTCAAAAGGGCGTCAGCATTCTTAATTTTCTGAATCTTGGCCAGATTGACCGCATCCATGCACTTTTCAAAAATCCCCATAGCCTCTTCGATTTTTGATACACCACCGATTTTCTGGATAATATCGTATCCTACCTTGTTCTGCAGCATCTCAGTCATCTCCTTTTCGGAAGGGATTGAAAAAAAATAGACATGCATTTAATGGTCAGGAGTTTATGAGAATGGGGGGGATGAGTCAAGAAGTAAAAAGAAGCCATCTCGTCAATTTTAATCGACAATTATTGTAAAATTATCTTGAATTTGAAATTATTATTGATTTTTATCAAACATGTTGTAGATTAAAAAGTTTTCAAATTTAATGACAAGATGGAACGAAAGGTTGAACGTTATATTATATGGATTTCGAAACATTAGGTTTAGAGCCACATCTCATCAGAGCAGTTAACAAATTGGGTTTTAAAGAACCCACGCCCATACAGGAAAAGGCCATCCCGGCCATTATTGAAGGTCACCGGGATCTGGTGGGTCTGGCGCAGACGGGAACCGGGAAAACAGCGGCATACGGTTTGCCTCTGCTCCAGTTAATCGATTTTTCAAGGTCACAGGTTCAGGGTTTGATCCTTTGTCCCACCCGTGAATTGTGCGTGCAGATCTCAAAGGATTTGGTCCGGTTCAGCCGATACATCAAGAACGCCAAAATTGTCGCCATCTACGGGGGCGCCGGCATGGAACCGCAGATCCGGCAAATCAAAAAAGGCGCTCAGATTATTGCGGCCACTCCGGGTAGGCTCCTGGACCTGATTAAAAGAGGCATCGTCCACCTGAAGCACGTGGACTATGTGGTTCTGGATGAAGCCGATGAAATGCTTACCATGGGGTTCCTTGAAGACCTGAACGAAATCCTCGCCAAAACCCCTTTAGAAAAAAGAACCTGGCTTTTTTCCGCCACCATGACGGCACCGGTAGCCAGGATTTCCCAAAATTACATGAAAGACCAGGTGGAAATCACCATCGGACGAAAAAACAGCGGTGCCGGAAACATCTCCCACTTCAAATATGTGGTGATGGAAAAGGACCGGTATCCGGCCCTCAAACGGATCATCGACTACCATCCCAACATTTTCAGCCTGGTTTTCTGCAGAACCCGTAGAGAAACCCAAGCTGTGGCCGAAAAACTGATCAAGGACGGGTATAATGCGGAAAGCCTGCACGGTGAACTGTCCCAGACCCAACGGGATTACGTCATGCGGCGGTTCAGGGAAAAGAGCCTGCAGATTCTCGTGGCCACGGACGTGGCAGCGCGCGGCCTGGATGTGGATGATATCAGCCACGTGATCCAGTACAATCTCCCCGATGAGCCGGGCGCCTACACGCACCGAAGCGGCCGAACCGCAAGGGCCGGAAAATCAGGCACTTCCATTGTTCTCATGAATACCCGAGAAAATCGAAAACTGGCTTATGTGGAACAGGTGACCGGTGTCCGGTTTCAACACGAGAAAGTCCCCAGCGGTAGAGCGATCTGCGAAAAACAACTTTTCGGCATGGTGGAAAGGCTGGTGGCAACCGACGTCAATCATGAGGAAATCGCCGCTTTTCTTCCCCCCGTATATGATACACTGGCGGCGCTATCAAAAGAAGAATTGATTCAGCATTTTGTATCCATCGAATTCAACCGGTTTCTGGACTACTACAAAGATTCCGGAGATATCAACGCCCGCACCCCTCAGAAGAAGGCCTTTCAAAAGAAGGGATCAAAGGGAAAAAGAGCTGCCGTTAATAAGAAAGCCTCAAAGGGTTTTTCGGAAAAGCCGGCTCAGATCCGGAAGCTGTTCCTCAATATGGGACAGCTGGACGATATTCAAAAAGGAGCCATCACGCGACTGGTGTGCGACAGATCCGGCATCCGTTCCAATCAAATTGGAAA
>JABGPV010000150.1 GCA_018644785.1 Deltaproteobacteria bacterium
CGCCCTTTCAGGGCTGAGATTGTTGTTAAATCCTCACCCAGGGCGTTGCCCTGGGCTAATATGTAGTGCCCTTTCAGAGCTGAATTGAGAATGGCAATCATTCAGTTGTGTATCTCTGCGCAGATAGTGGGCGAAGTTAGAGCCAAGCCCAATATCATTGTATGTGTATGGTTGCGGAAAGAGTGGCAACCCTTAGGTTAGTGCGGAAGGCGGGACGTCTATGCTTTTATGCGTTTCTTTCATTTTTTTGATAAGTTAACAGGGGACGCATTGGGATTGAATATTGAAAAGAAAAGGAACAAATTGAACCCCGGAAGTGCGAAGGTTTTCTTGCGCGTATTTCGAGGCTTTTTGATTGACCCTTTCAGTTTTGACGACTGTTACAGAAACCTTAGGGCAATCGGGCTGGATCTTGCCTATTATCGAAAACAGCATGCACAACTATCTCCTTTTCTTCAATCGTGTAAAAAATTGAAAAAGGAAACCGTTGCACCAAGGCACGCCTGAAATCGGCATGGTGTTTGGCAAACAATTTCGGCATCTGTTGGATTGTTTCAATTGCGACTTCAACACAGTCAAGAAATTCAAATCCTAATCCACGGCGTTGTTCCTCATACCATTCAAAGGCAATATCTAAATCATCTTTGGCCCTGCCGGCATAACGAAGTCTCATCTATACTTTTCCCGCAGGCCCTCATGAACTTCCCGCCAATCATGCAGTGCCAGGTTGCCCTCTTTGTACTGGCTGTATCTCCTTTCAAGCTCACGTTTCTGCCAGTCCGGCATAGGAAGGTTGCCTCTTTCGAGAGCGATTGAATCCCAGATATCCTGTGTCAGAATCAGTTTTTGGGAAAGACTCAACTTTTTTATTTCAGATGCAATTTTGTCCTGTTCCATTTCTTGGCTCCAGAGGATGTCGAGCATGTTGCTACTCAACTGCGTCCATTCAAAACATCCCAAATACCGTTATCGTTGTCAATGGATTTATTTTCTTTTTCTACATGCCTTTGTCGGTCGAAGAGGGTCGTAAAGGGGTTACCGGCCTGATGCCTCCATACTCAGAATGATGGCCTCGTCTTCCTGATCAACAATCTCCTGGTTCTTTGATCATTTCCGCTCTTTTACATAACGGACCTGGTCCGCTGAAAACCATATCCTGAACTTTTTTTATGAAGTGAGACCGGATATGTCACAGTTGGGGTATAAGGTTGATGCCAAGGATAAACAAGTGGCGGGTCAAACAGGATTTAAACATCTAAAATCACTGAGAATGGAGGCAAACATCATGAGTGAAGGAAACGGAAAGAAGGAGAAAGGATTGAGTGATTACGGAATTATTTATTTGTCCGGACCCATCGAGGTTGAGACTTCGGAAAGTGTCTGCAAAGAGATCATCGAATATAACATTTCCGGGAAAACAGACCACATCCAGATGATCATCAATTCCTCGGGCGGATCATGTCCGGATGGGTTCGCCATCATCGATATCATGGAATGGTCCCGGATTCCCATCTTCACCACCGGGATCGGGATGATCGCTTCCATGGCCCTTCTGGTCTTCATGACGGGAACCCGGGGGCGAAGGGTTATTACGCCCAGGACATCAATGCTGTCCCATCGATATTCATCCATGACCTGGGGAAGCCACAGCCAGCTTCTGGCAACCCGGAAGGAGCAGGACCTGGAACATGACCGGATTGTCGATCACTATCTGCGTTATTCCGGAATCCAGTCCAAAAAAAAACTGGCAGAATACCTCTTAAGAGACGTGGATACCTGGCTGACTCCCCAGGAAGCGGTGAAGTTCCTGGTGGATCTGGTGGAACCTCTGAAACCCCATATCAGCGGAGAAAGGAGGGGCTAATATGACCTTGACGGATTTGAATCATATGCCGGCAAAACAGCCTTTACCGTCTTTATCGAAACCCGACAACAAAAAGGACCCGGAGATGTTTAAAGACAACATAGAGCACCTTGAGGCCCTGGAGCATATATCAAGACTCAGACTGGCCAGGGCCTATCTCCTCGGCGGAAAGCCCCTTCAACAATCGCCGGACCATCACAGCACGTATCCATTCCGGAAACCCGATGACCCGCGCGAACCGGCCATTCCATTTCCCGGGATTTCGGCGGGGAAAATGACCCTTGATGAAATAGAAACCGCATTGAATGGTCTGGAAACGACAACCCGGGCGAAGGTCAAGAAATCCCTTGAACAGGGTGTTGAACTTCATTTCCAGGAATTCTGCCACTCCTACAAGCTGGACGCCTTCGAGCAGACCGTCCTTGCCCTGCTCGTGGCAAATAGCACAGGGAAGGCCTTCAGGGATTTCTATAAAAAGTCGGAATTTGATCCCCACGACCGGGAAGACGGGGGGATGAGCATCGGGGCAATCCTGTCCATTATTCACCCGGATTACCGGGAGCAGATAACCGGAAGGAAATATTTCAGCATTGACGCCTCCCTGGTCAAACAGGAGATTGTGATTCCCTGGGATCATTTTGATAACACCACCAACATTCTCGATGTTTATGAAACCCTTAGGCGTTTCAAGGGTGCGATAAATGTCCCGGTTCTGTTTGGAAATTCGGGTTGGAAAAAAGGCTGATGTCCACGGAAAAATGGAGGATTGAAATATGGCCTCTGGTTTGAAACGAAAAAGAAAGAGAAAAGACATGGGACGAATCCACAATCAGGTGTTCGACAAGAATGAACGGTTTGTTCTTCGCCACACAGCCGACCTTCTAATCCGGCACCTTGACCGCTATCCGGTTTTGGATGAGGAAATTCTGGAGCTGATTTGTTGGAATCTGGGGGATAACAGGGAAAACCTGAGCAAATGCCTGGTGGAACAGCTCGAAGATGATGACCGGGAGGATATTGAGGAAGAGCTTTCAGAAGCCATTTTGATCATGGATGAAGCGGAATCCCTGCTTTTTAGTCGGGATCGGGCGCGGAGTTCCTGGGAGATCAGCCTCACCAATGAATTTCTAACCAGCATGGAACGTTTCAGGGGAATTCTGATCTGCACCTCCAACCGAATGAAGGACCTGGATTCAGCTTCCATCCGGAGGTTCAACCACAAGGTAAGCTTTGGTTTTCTTACCTCAAGGGGGAACGTTATTTTTTACCGGAGACTTCTCTCGTCTCTGATCAAATCGCCACTGGACCGCGAAAACGAGAACCGGTTGATACAGATTGCAGATTTATCCCCCGGCGATTTCAAGACGGTGAGGGACCGATATTCGTTTCACCCTTCACAAGGGTTGAAACATGAAACCCTTGTGGGGGCCCTGGAGGAAGAGGCGATGGTCAAGAAAACCCATAGCGGGGGAAATGCTATCGGGTTTTAATGCCACAATCAGAAAAGGAAAACGAGTTGGCAACTTTTCCAGAGTTTCCTTATTTCAAGAAAACAGGGAACATAGATTCACACAACATATCCATACCCACAACATAATGCTATCTATGCCCACAGAGAAAAATGTGTAATATCGTCATTCGGGCGGGCGCACCGAGAGTTGAGATATGCCATGGCTCGCACCATTTTCTAAAGATAAAACCATTGGACCCTTGCATACTTCAGGCGGCTGACGTGCCGTCTTCCGGCATCTCCAGGGTAATCTTGCCGAATTTCCCTTTTCTGAAATCACCCAGTACAATGCGAGATACGCGCATATAATCGATATTCTTATTTTTCCTGATACAACCCCTTTTCATGGCAATACATTCAAGGATCTCAAGGGGGGATAGGTCTTGGATATGAATCTGATACCGCCGCGCAAGATTCGCTGGTGCTAGGTCGATCAACTTTTTCAATAACGAAAGGGAAAGGGTTTCCAGGTCCAGGACTTCATCCTTTATGGCGCCGATAAGGGCCAAACTTTCAAAAGTTTCTTCATCTTCTCTGGGCCACAAAATCCCCGGCGTGTCAAATAGTTCCAAGTGTCTGTGGGTCGTCACCCTTTGTTTGATCTTTGTGATGCCCGGCTTGTTGGCAATTTTGGTCTTTTTCTTTCCGGCGATGGCATTGATGATTGTAGATTTGCCCACATTAGGGATACCCACGACCATGGCCGTAATAGCCTTTTGCCGGTCTTTCATGTTGTGTAATTTGGATGTCTTGCCGCTTAAGACACCATGGGCCGATTTAATGAGCTTTTTAATGCCATTTCCGTGAACCGCGCTCACGGTCACAGCTATGGCGCCATTTTCCCTGAAATAGGCGGTCCATTCTCTATCGCCTGCGTCATCACTCAAATCGCATTTGTTTAAAACCACAATCCTCGGTTTTTCTCTGGTAATCAAATCAATACGTTCATCCCGGCTGCACCGGGGAATTCTTGCATCCAGTATCTCGAAAATGATATCCGCGGATTTCAAGTTTTTCCGCAGAACCACTTCCGATGATCTCATATGTTTGGGAAACCAGTTGATGTTCATTGTATCTCCGTGGTGTTAGGTGGTAGGCATTAGAGCACATTTGAGCATCAATCGCAATGATTCCCATACGCAAGCCAACAGACCTTGAAAAACCTGTTTCTCTCATTGCTTTGCAATAATAAGTTGCAAAAATGAATGATTATTTGGTACTGGTATCCTCATGAAGCCACATGGTCATGCAAACGACAAAACAGAATCAGGATCACAAACTTGTGAGATTTCTTTTGACCGCTCTGATGAAAAGAAGCTTCTGATCAGCCTTGTCGGAAGCTGGACCCTCAAATGCAAACGGCCTTCAGCCGATGTTGTCAAAAAGGAGATTTCTACGGGGGCTCCTACAGACATTGCGTTTAATACAACCGGCATTACCAACTGGGACAGCGGCCTTCTCATATTCCTGGGCCGGGTCATCGATCTGTCTTTAAAAAACGGCATCACCGTAGACAAAACCGGCCTGCCGAATGGCGCCGGAAAGCTATTGGATCTCGCAGTGGCAGTGCCGGAGAAAGAGGGTGCTAGAAAAAAACCTCAGGAAGAAACATTTCTTTTTCGAATCGGTTCCGAGGCAATGGATTTTTTTCGCTCCTCAGGGGAAGCACTTGACTTTGTGGGTGAAGCCTTCATGGCATTTACCCGGTTCCTCGCAGGCAAAGCCCGATTTCGCCGCTCTGATCTGACACGGATCATACAGGACTGCGGTATCGAAGCCCTCCCCATTGTCTCGCTCATCAGTCTTCTGGTGGGCCTGATTCTCGCTTTTGTGGGAGCGGTCCAGCTGATGATGTTCGGCGCCCAGATTTACGTGGCCAACCTGGTGGGAATCTCAATGGTCCGCGTCATGGGGGCGGTCATGGCCGGCATCGTCATGGCCGGGCGAACCGGTGCCGCCTTTGCCGCCCAACTGGGCACCATGCAAGTGAATGAAGAGATCGATGCTTTTAAAACCATGGGCATCTCCCCCATGGAATTCCTGGTGCTGCCACGCATCCTGGGCCTGACCCTCATGATGCCCCTGTTGTGCCTTTACGCGGACCTGATGGGCATCCTGGGCGGATTTATAGTTGGGGTGGGCATGCTGGACTTGAGCATGGTGGAATACTACAACCAAACCAAAGCATCCGTTACATTGAGTGATCTCTGGATCGGTATTGTTCAGAGTGCGGTCTTCGGCATACTGGTAGCGCTTGCCGGCTGCCTGCGGGGAATGCAGTGTGGCAGAAGCGCATCGGCCGTGGGGAATGCGGCCACCTCGGCCGTGGTAACCGGCATTGTCGCCATCATCGTCGCCACTGCCATCATCACGGTCATCACCAATGTACTGGGAATCTAAGGCGGCAAGCCGCAGTTTTAAGTTTAAAGTTTCAAGTTTTAAGTTTAAAGTTTCAGGTCTAAAGTTTAAAGGTTTTGGTTTTAGGTTTTTCAGTCAATGAACTTTTTGTTTTTTGTGGCGGAATACCAGGTGATAAGGGCTTAGGCTTTTAGGAAAAACCAAAACAGATCAGCAAAATGGACATTCAGGAGACCCATAGACAATGAACGGAAAGGCAAGCAAGACCCTTATCGGCGCGTTTGTGGTGGGTGCGGTGATTCTCATTGTGGCCGGCCTCATGGTTTTCGGTGGTGGAAAGTTCATGAAAAAGACACAGGACTTTGTGCTCTTCTTCACGGGCTCCGTAAAGGGTTTAAGTGTCGGAGCACCGGTGCTTGTGGGCGGGGTGAAAATCGGTTCGGTAAAAAGCCTCAGCATTGAGTACAACCACAAAACCCTGACTTTTTATGTGCCCGTCATCATTGAAGTCCAACCGAACAAAATACGCTTGATCAAAGGCAAACGCATCCCCATAGACAAGATGGTGCCCCTGCTCATTGAACGGGGTCTCAGGGCTCAGCTGACCATGGGCAGTCTGATCACAGGCCAGCTCATCATTGAACTGGCTTACTATCCGGATACCCCGGTGAAACTCGTGGGTCTCAACAAAGAATACCCCGAAATCCCAACCATTCCATCGACATTCCAGGCTATTTTCGACACGCTGAAGAGTCTGCCCCTTGAAAAAACCCTGAAAGGGCTCATGTCCGCCGTCAAGGCCCTCGAAAAGATTCTTAAATCCCCGGAAATCCCCGAGATACTCCATTCCGCAAACCTGGCGCTGGCCGATGCCCGTAAATTGATCAATGATGTGGACAGCCGTGTGGCGCCGTTGGCGGACAGCGTGGATGATACGCTGGCGGAATACAGGAAATTCGCCACCAATGTAAACGCGCAGGTGGACCCCCTGATGGGAAATGCCAATAATACCGTAAAGGATGCCCGTATACTGGTCAAGAGTATGGACAAAAAGCTGGAAATCCTTGCCACAAAAATCGCAAAAGGCCTTGAAGCATCCCACGGAGCCATGGACCAGGCCAGAGAGACGTTGGAGGTAATTCAGAGTCGGCTGGGTAAAGATTCTCCACTCCTGAACCAACTGGATAATACCCTGCGGGAATTCTCAGAAATGGCGCGTTCCATCCGGTCCCTGGCCAATTACCTGTCACGTCATCCCGAAGCCCTGCTCCGGGGAAAAAGCGGATCTCAGAGGAGGTAATATCATGCACCGTTTGGTTCCTTTTCTAAAAACCCTGGCATTCATTATGCTATGTCTCTGGCCCTTGGGATGCGCCATAAGCCCGCCCACAAAATTCTATCTATTGAGCCCGCTGCCCGTCCCGAATCTTGACGCAGGGAATACTCAAGACCGCAAGCCGACGACCATCCGCGTGGATGCCGTTGTCATCCCGGGCTATCTGGATCGGGATGAAATTGTCACCCGGGTGAGCGAAAATGAAATTCATCTGGCCGATCTCAATCAGTGGGGGGAACCCCTGCGGGACAACCTCACCAACATACTGGCGCTGAACCTCTCCCGCCTGCTTCCGGCGAAGGGTTTCGCATTTTTCCCTTTCAAATGCCCATCCCCGGTAGATTACCAGGTCAGTGTTGAAATCGTTCGAATGGACGGCCGACTGAATGGGGATGTGCATCTGACGGCACAGTGGTCAATCCTTCAAAGCAAAGAGGGCAACATCATGGTCACCCGAAAATCGCGTTTCAAGGCATCCAAGGCACCCACCGGCTACGACGAACTGGTGGCGGCACAGAGCCGTCTGGTACAGGCTTTAAGCCGTGAAATAGCCAAAAGTATTCAGGAAAATCTTTAATTTTATGCCATTATCCGTGCAGTCATAACCATGTCACAAGAGACGCCAGCCATCACCACGAAAAACCTTGAAATCGCTTATGGCGATTTCGTGATTCAACGGAACTTGAGTTTCACCGTCAATCGTGGGGAAATTTTCGTACTCATGGGGGGCAGCGGCTGCGGTAAAACCAGCGTTATGCGCTGCCTCACCGGACTCAAGGCGCCTGCAAAGGGTCAGGTTTTTCTAAGCGGTGTCAGTTTGTGGGAAACGGAACAGGCGGTTAAAGATCAAATGGCCCGTAACATCGGCATCGTTTACCAGAGCGGGGCACTTTGGAGTTCCATGACCTTGGCAGAAAATGTGGGGCTGCCCCTGGGGGAATTCTTCGACCTCAGCCCTCAGGAAATCAGAGAGGTATGTTCTTTGAAACTGGCCCTGGTGGGGCTAAGCGGCTTTGAAGATTACTACCCTTCCGAAATCAGCGGGGGCATGCGGAAACGGGCGGGGGTAGCCCGTGCGCTGGCCCTGGATCCCGAATTCCTCTTCTTTGACGAACCTTCTGCCGGCCTCGACCCCGTGACATCCTCGCTGCTCGACGACCTCATTCTGGAACTCAGAGACAGTCTGGGTGCCACCATGGTCTTGGTGACCCACGAACTGCCCAGCATTTTTTCGGTGGCCGACAACTGTGTTTACCTGGATGGGGACACACACACCATGATTGCCAGCGGGGACCCCAAAAGGCTTAAAACGGACTGCGAAGATCCAAAGGTGCATGCTTTTCTAACCCGGGGTGGTAAGAACAGGACAGAATAACCGAATTCATAAACAAAAAACCAAAAAGGAGACATACCATGAAAAAAATAATTGTAACAGCCACATTAATTTGTTTCGGAGCAATCCTTACCGCCGGCCTGATCCCGTCCCGGCTGGACGCGAAAACCCGATTTGCCACCATTGGTACGGGAGGGATTACGGGGGTATATTATCCTACGGGCGGCGCCATCAGCAAAATGATTAACAAAAAGCGCAAGGTCTACGGCGTTCGCTGTACCGTTGAATCCACCGCCGGATCCGTCTTTAACGTCAACGCCGTCATGGCGGGGGACCTGGATTTCGGCATTGTGCAGTCCGACCGTCAGTACCAGGCCGTGAATGGCAAAGCGGAATGGAAAGAGGCCGGGCCTCAGAAAGAGTTGAGGGCCATCTTCAGCATCCATCCGGAAGCCGTCACCCTTGTGGCAGCCCAGGATGCCGGTATCAAGAGCATCAATGACCTTCGGGGCAAACGGGTCAACATCGGGAATCCCGGTTCCGGACAGCGGCAGAACGCCATTGACGCCCTCTCAGCCGCCGGCATTGATTACAAAAAGGACCTTCACGCCGAGCAGGTCAAGGCATCCGAGGCTGCGGGGCTCCTTCAGGACGGCCGCATCGACGCATTCTTTTACACCGTAGGTCATCCCAGCGGCGCCATCAAGGAAGCCACGGCGGGAAACAGAAAAGTACGGATTATTCCCATCACGGATACGGCGGTCCTTCTGGGGAAATACCCTTATTATGCGCCGGCTGCCATCCCCATCAAGTTCTATCCCGGGACCGACAACAAAACAGATATCGCCACATTCGGCGTCAAAGCCACCTTTGTCACATCATCCAGAGTCCCGGACGATATGGTCTATGCCATCACAAAGGAAGTCTTTGAAAACCTGGATCAATTTAAAAAGCTCCATCCGGCCTACGAGGCCCTGACACCTGAAGGGATGCTTCAAGGGCTGTCCGCTCCCATTCACCCGGGGGCCATGAAATACTATAAGGAGAAGGGTCTTTTGAAATAGCGTTTCAGGGCGCCGAAAGATCCATGGGAAGAAAGGGGAAATGAATAATTTTGTATTGTGTTACCGGAATTTCGACACTCATTATTTAATTCCTCTTATCTCCCAATGTTCAGGACTGTGTCCTCCACGATACGCTGTGATCCTTTTACGAGAAACGAGCATTTCCCCTCCCCTTGCCGTCTATCCATCTGTCGCTCAGGGCCTGTCTCAGCCACTACATCTCTAGCCATGGATATCAGATTTTCAACATCGTGCAATGTCGCGTATCCGGACGGCCGGAGAAAAATGTTGTTATTTCCCAAGACTCGTATTGAAGTCCTGTAATCTTTCCCGAAATCGATATCCTTCCATTCTGGTTTTTGAAAAATAGGCAGACCTGTCAGGGCGCAAAAATAATTTACCTTGATCCAACAACCAAGTTTGCTGCCATTTTACGCATTATTATCTAGGATTTTCCTTATTTCATGGGATAATTTGATTATTCTAAATGGTTTCTGAATAAAACCATTACATCCTCTTGCCAGTATTTCTGTTGCCTCTCCTTCTATGCTGTATCCACTTGACAGAAGAACCTTAACATCAGGATTCATCTTTTTCATTTCATCATAAACAGCACCACCTCCCATATCAGGCATGATCATGTCAAGAATGACCATATGGATTTGCCTTTGGTTCTTTTTGTAGGTCTCAATTGCCTCTTTTCCGCTTCCGCCTATCAACACATTATACCCCATGATTTCAAGCATCTGGTTTCCCGCATCAAGAATCATATCCTCATCATCTACAAGGAGAATGGTCTCTGATCCCTTCAGCATCTCTTCAGGCGATCTCGCTTTTTTTGCGGCGTGCTTTTCCGAGGCTGGAAGATAGATATTAAATGTGGTTCCTTTATTCGTTTCACTATAGACATTTATAATTCCGTTATGATTCTTTATAATTCCATAAACAGAAGCCAATCCTAATCCTGTCCCCCTTCCCATTTCTTTTGTGGTAAAAAATGGTTCAAATATCCTCTTTTTAGTTTCCTCGTCTATTCCCACTCCGGTATCTGTTACAGATAATTTTACATAATTGCCTGACGCCAGTTGATGGCGCCCACCAAAGTCCTCATCAAGTATGACATTTTCAGTCATAAGATAGAGATTCCCACCTCTCGGCATGGCGTCCCAGGCATTCAAATAAAGGTTCATCAGCACCTGCCCGATCTGTCCCATGTCCCCTTTAACCGCCCATATATCTTGTTGAAATTTCCTATGAATGGTTACTTCTTTCTTTGTTCGGCCAAACATGGTGCAATTCTGTTCAATGACTTCGTTCAAATTGATTAGTTTGACCTCGTATTTCCCCTTTCTGGCAAAGCCTAAAAGTTGTCTCGAAAGATCGGCTCCGTCCTGAACGTATTGTTCAATCTTTTCTAATTCCTCATAATGGGGACTGCTGGAATCGATATCCATAAGAATCAAAGAAGTATTTCCCTGTATGCCCATAAGCAGGTTGTTAAAGTCGTGAGCAATACCGCCGGCCAGGGTACCAATAGCCTCCATCTTCTGGGCCTGTAATAATTGACCCTCCATTCCTTTTTGTTGGGTGATATCCCTTAAAATGCTAAGGCTGGCAGGCTGTCCTTCCCATGATAAAAAAACAACGTTGAGCTGCACCCACAATTCCTCACCGGCTTTATTTATCATTCTCAATGAATAGGCGCCTGGAATTTCATCTCCTCTAAACACCCTTTTAAGCACATCAAAAACCATATCTCTATCATCAGGGTGAATAAGATCAATAAAAGGTATTTCGGCCAGTTCCTCGGAAGAATATCCCACCATTGCGTTAGCCTTAGGATTTGGAAATTTTATCATTTCATCTTGGATTATAAAAATAGCATCGCTGGCATTTTCCACAAGGATTCGATATTTTTCTTCTGATTTTCGAAACGCATCCTCCGCACGTTTGCGCTCTCCTATTTCAATCCTTAATTCCTCATTTGCTTTCGCAAGCTCTTCGGTTTTCTTGTTATTATCTAAACGTAATCTTCGTTTTTCCAGTGCGCGATCGATCGTGTAAATTAACGCATCAATATCTTCCAGTGGTTTTGTCAGGTAATCAAATGCCCCATCTTGTCTTAATGTTCTTACAGCGCTGTCAACGGAGGCAAATCCTGTCAGGATAATGACCTCCACGTCTTCATCCAACTGTTTGATCTCTTTCAGCACTTCCACACCGTCCATACCCGGCATCCTGATATCGGTGATTACAAGGTCAAAAGGTTCGGATCTGAAAAGATCAATCGCCTCCCTGCCTCTTGATGCGGTTTTAACCCTATACTCTTCCAGGGTTAAGAGCTTGCTGAGAAGTTCCAGAATATCCGGCTCATCATCAACAATTAAGATCTTTGGATTGTTGATTGTATTCACCTTTATCTCCTTTTCTTTTTCATCCCCTCAATATGAAATTTTGAATCTTCAATCGGCAACTTTATCCTAAACGTCGTTCCTGCCGGAGATGTTTCAGCCACTGAGATCTCTCCTTGATGATCCTTGATGATTCCGTAACTGATGGCGAGGCCCAGTCCTGTTCCCCTGCCCACTTCCTTGGTGGTAAAAAAGGGATCGAAAATTTTTTCCATATCTTCCGACGGAATGCCGCCGCCGTTGTCCCTTACCAAAATTTCTACGAAATTTTGGGATTCATGATTGTCCGCTTCTCCCATTCTCGTTATAATTCAGATCTCATTACATCAAGAATCTTCCGTATCCAAAATAGCGATGGCAGCCAATCTTTTCGCAATCGCAGGAAAGGTGATGGCATTGCCATTTGCTTTTTCTTTCAGCTTCTGCAGAGAATTAGAAACTCTTTTGGAAATGTTCTCACCTTAAAATCCATTTTTCCACTGCGGCCAATAATTTTTCCCGTCTTAAGGGTTTGGTGATAAAATCGTCCATACCCGCATCGAGACATCTTTTTTGATGATCCTCAAAGGCATGGGCCGTCATGGCAATGATGGGAACCGCTCTCCGGGTTGTACGCGCTTCAAGCCTCCTGATTTCACGGGTCGCCCCGTAACCATCCATGATCGGCATCTGAATATCCATCAAAATGAGATCGTAGGGTTTCGCCTTGACCTCATCCACTGCCTGCCGGCCATCCTCCGCCACCTTCACCCGGTAGCCGGCGCGGTTCAGATGCCGCATGGCCACCTGCTGATTGGTCAGATAATCCTCCACCAGAAGGATCCGAAAGCGGCTTCTCTCGGCCTCGGCAAGGCTATGCCTTGTCACCAGTTGCGGGTTT
>JABGPV010000151.1 GCA_018644785.1 Deltaproteobacteria bacterium
ATTTTCTTGGCCCCATAACTGATCGTTGACGGCCTGACCTCCTCATCCCACATCCCCCTCATCAGTGCTGTATACTTTTGATCAAAGCGGCGGATGTCTTTTGAAATGTCGTACATGTCATCAATCGTTTCATATTCTTTTTCAAATAGGGAAAATGTCTGTGAACTGACGCCGCCATTTGAAGCCGCCATGGCATTATCGCTGGCACCACCCACCAACGCCCCGGCCCCGGCAGCCGTTACGAGCTTGATCAACTCCCTGCGGCTGGGTTTGTATTTGCCTGACTGTTCTTTTTTTTCTGAATTGTTATCCATTATAACCCTCTCTGGTCGTATTTAATCTGATATCTGCAAGCACTGAGTGGTGCTTCGATTTAAGCGGCCTGCTCTGTGGAAACCATGGTAATGGCATCCACCGGACAATCCTTGGCGCATATTTTACAGCCGTTGCAGGGGTTGTGATCCCCCAATTGGGGATACGCTTTCTTGTATTTGTCCAAACCGGTTTTATCTGCTACCAGGCAGCTGAGAGGACAAACGGCAATACAGTCTTTACAGGCCATGCAGATCTTGTAGTCAAAGGCCGGCAGGCTTTTTGGTTTCTTTTCACTCATGATGATCTACTCATAGCTGTAAGGTTCAGTTAAAAAAGGGTTTAAACCAAGTTGATTCACGGTATCGTTTTTTGGATATCCGCTCTTCTCATCCCAACCCCAGGCTTTGTTATATATCTGAATCATCTCATCGATTTTCAGTGTCGCCCCTTTCGACACGCCGTCTTTCAGTGGTGGATTGCCAACGGCTCGGTCGGCCATGCGAAATCCGGTCAGGTCCACATTGTGTTTGGCGTTGAACATTTGGCGGAGGGTCTGCATGCGGATACCGGTCTCCATGTATTCCTCAGGTGTTTTGCCCCAGCCAGTTGCCTCGTTCAGGTACTTGAACAACCCAAGGTTCTGCTCTCCGTTCAACATTCCATAATAGCAGGCGCCGACCCCGTCCACAATCATTTTATAGGCAGTCATCGCCTTATTTTTCATAGCTTCCCGCTCCGAGGGGACAAACTCGTCGGATTTCAACTCCTTCTTCTGGGTGGGCGCCCAGCTCACAAATTCCCAGAGACTGGAGTGCTTGTAGTAAAGGCCGCCACTGGTGGTATGTTTTCCTGGTGTGGGGTCAGCGCTGTAGCAAACCCCCAACATCGGGTCGATCTTTAGGTCGTGGGCCGGCAGTTCCTGTCCGCCAGCATGCACCGCGTAGCGTTCAGATCCCTTACCGATCTTCTGAGCGGCCACACGAGTCCCATCTGCCAGCAGGTCACCAATCCCTTCCCGGCTGATCATCTTCTTAACCAGCTCGATCACGGCATCCATATTGCCCCAGCTCAGCTCCAGACCATCCGTATCAGCTTTTGTCAGAATACCCTTTTCATAGCACTCAATGGCAAAAGCCACCGTAGCGCCGGCCGAGATGGTATCCAGACCGCCCCGGTTCAGCAGCTCATTGATGGTATGAATCTTATCATAATCATCATTGAGGATGTTGCCGCCAAACATACAGACCGTTTCATACTCGGGCTTGTGGGTATGCTCAAACTCACCGTTATTGATATCCCTGATATCGGCTATACCACCACAACCGATAATGCAGGAGTTACAATGATATTTACGGGTTTCCCGGGCAATCCCGAACTCGGGGTTGAGCTTTTTATATTGTTTCTTGGGGTAATTCTTGACCGATCCTGACCAGTTCCTGAGTGGACTATCCCCGTTAACCACCCCCAGGGTGTTATTGACGATGGAGCCGTACTTCTTGAACATCATGGCAGTGGTCATCCCGTCGACCGGACCCACTTTCTTGGCCTTAGCGGTCAACTTGCCTACCAAGGGGAGCAGACCCCCCTTGAAGAAACCGGGCAAGTTGGCCTTTCGCATTTTATTCGCATAGGCTTTACTGAGCTTCTTGATCTCTTCCGGTTTTTTACCCCGCACCCGCTTGGTACCAGCCAGGACAATCCCCTTCAGTTTCTTGGAGCCCATGACGGCCCCCACGCCGGAGCGTGCGGCGTAGCGTCCCAGGTCGTTGGAAATGCCGGAGATCAATGACAGTTTTTCAGCAGCAGGACCAATGGTAGCCACGGATGGGATCTTCTTGCCCAGATTCTCCTCAATCAGCTTAAGCTCTGACTCAATGGCGTCCATGCCCCACAAGTGAGAGGCGTCTTTGAGCTGCGGTCCCTTCTTGTCAAGGTAGAGGTAAACCGGTTTTTCCGAGATTCCCTTGAAGAAGATGGCATCATAGCCGCACTGCTTGACAGCTGGAGCCAGGTTGCCACCGCAGTTGGCATCACCCCACCCACCGGTGAGGGGAGATTTACAGACCGCCATCCAACGGCCGGTCATGAAGCTCCCGGTTCCAGTCAACAGCCCCGAGGTAATTCCGAGAATATTATCCGGTCCCAGAGGATCAGCCCCCGCCGGAATGTTATTATACAAATAGTAGGCGCCCAGTCCGACGCCGGAGAGCAGTTTTTCATAGACTGCATCATCGATCTTCTGGCTCTCGAATTCTCCGTTGGAGAGGTTTACAACCAGAATCTTGCCTAGATATCCTTTCATGACTTTTGTTTTTCCTTATAATAAAAGGGGTCTTCTTGTGACCTTTATTACGTTTATAAAAGGCAGAGGAAGACCCTTTGCCTTCCGGCTTAATTAGAGTAGATGATATACTCATCGCCGGTTTCCCAGGACTGGTTCAGGGTTTTGTCGATGCGAACTGTGTTCTCCATCAGGGCGGGCCAGAGTGGTTTTGCCCGTTCTGTGCGGTTGAAATCCGCCAGGATAGTCTGCATCTCAGCCAGTTTTTCGGGCTGGCTTTCTGCCAGGTTGTTCTGCTCGGTGGGATCTGCTTTCATATCAAACAGCCATCTTTTATTGAGCTGGCTGATTGAATGCAGTTTCCAGCCGCCGGCAATCACGGCCTGATAGCCGCCGTTGTCCCAGAAGAGGGTATCATGGGGTCGACCTTTCGCCTCTCCGGTGACATAGGGCAGCAGATCCACGCCGTCAATCTTGCGGTCAGTTGGTAAAGCGGTGCCGGTTGCCGCCGCTATGGTAGAGAAAAGATCCAGCTGCATCACTGGGTTCTCATCTGTAATCCCTTTGGGAATTCTGGTCGGCCACTTCATGAAGAAGGGTACATTAACGCCCCCCTCGAAAAGGGTCATCTTCCAGCCCCGGTAGGGCTTGTTGATGTTGGGCAGGCCCAGGTAATTTGCGCCGCCATTGTCGCTGGTAAAGATCACCAGGGTATTCTCCTCCAGGCCGTTCTGCTTCAGCGCTTCCAAAACCTGTCCCACGCCCCGGTCCAGGGCCCGGATCATCGCGCCATAAACCCGCTCCGTATGATCATCAATGTGGGAGAGTGCCTCATAATCCGCCTTTTTCGCCTGCAGTGGCGAATGGGGCGCATTGTACGCCAGATACATGAAGAAGGGCCGGTTCTTGTTGTGTTCAATCGCTTTGACGGCTTCTTCCGTCAGGTAGTCGGTCATGTAGCCCCGGGGTTCAAAGCGACCGCCACTGTTGGTCCGAGCATTGGGTTTCAGGTTTTTCCATTGAAAGATATCGATGGGATCGAAATCAAGCCTGGCATTGACCACATCAGGATCATCGTCGTGTCCATACTTGGCAGAACCGCGGGTGAAACCCAGGAACTCATCAAACCCCTGATCACCGGGTCGCATTCCTTCTGCGTCTCCCAGGTGCCACTTACCCAGCATCACCGAGTGATATCCGCTTTTCTTGAGCAATTCGGGGATAGTGACCTCCTCAAGTGGCAGACCCTGGTCATCAGTGTGAGGAACTTCATCCAGACGCTCTTCCATGAATTTGGGCGGAACCGGTTCGTCTTTCCGCATTTCAGCGATGAATTTCCCAAAAGCGGCCGGAGCCGGGGTGGACACAAAACCGATACGGCTAGCATAGCGACCGGTCAGCATCGACGCCCGTGACGGGGCACAGGTGGAGTGACCGGAATAACCGCTGGTGAAGCTGACCCCTTGCTGGCCGATAGAATCGATATTGGGGGTAGCAACGGTTCCGTCGCCCACACCACCACCGGCAAAGCTGATATCATTGGCCCCCAGGTCATCGGCCATGATCAGGACAATATTCGGCGGACGGTTTTCAGGTGTCGTTTGCGCTGTAGCCGGTCCTTTCTCCCAGACAACCTCCTGGTTTTCACCAATGGGGTCCACGATGCGGGAAATCAGACCCGCATTCTCAAAGATAAAGCTTTTTACGTAACGGGTACCAACGACAACCACAACTGCCGCTATCAGCAACCCAATAATCAATTTTTTTCGCTTCACTTACCTCTCCAGTTAAAAAATATTCAATGGAAAAATAGATCTGTCCCCTTTTTAAAAAGGGGACAGATCTATTTTTTTGTGGGGTGTCTGCCATAAAGCTGTTCTCTTTGACGGGAGGCGTGCAAAAAGACGCCGCTAAGGGCAACACGCTTAATGGCAGACATGTGTACCAGACCCGGTACAGTTATCTTTCACAGCCTAGTCCCGCAGGTACTTCTCAATGGAGAGGGCGGCGATGGTGCCGTCCGCCACAAGCAAAAAGGGGTCTGACCCCTTTTTGGTACAGTTATCTTTCACAGCCTAGTCCCGCAGGTACTTCTCAATGGAGAGGGCGGCGATGGTGCCGTCCGCCATGGCAGTGGTGATCTGGCGGTAGGCTTTCCGGTTGACATCGCCAGCGGCATAGACCCCTTTCAGATTAGTCTCCATGCTTTCATTGACCAGGGTATAGCCCTGCTCGTCCAGCGTGACGGTGTCCGCAAAAAGTCCGGTGTTGGGTTTCTGCCCGATGAAGACAAAGATACCGTCCACATCAAGATTTTCGGTTTCGCCGCTTTCGCTGTTTTCCAAAATCACCCCTTTCAGTTTCCCCTCCTCGACCAGCTCTTTGATCCTGGTTGAGGTGTGGGCGGAGATCCGGGGTTTGTCCGCCACCTTGTCCTGGGTGGTCTGGGAGGCGAAGAAGCGTTCCATCATCTCAATGATGGTGATCTGCTCCACCCCTAGGGAGAGTAGGTAAAGGGCTTCATCGAAGCCGCTGTTCCCGCCGCCCACGATCAGTACCTTCTTGCCCTTGTAGGCGGTACCATCGCAGACAGAGCAATAATGGATCTGTTCACAGTCTGTTTCCATGGGTATAGGGGTAGGGACGCGCCCGGTGGCCAGGATGATGGCCTTGGCCTTGTAGATCCCCTCTTCGGTTTCCACGGTCTTGATCTCTTCGCTAAGTTTGAGGCTGTTGATCTCTGCCACCTGCTCCACTTCAACCCCCAGTTCCTCTACCTGCTCCAGTGTCTTTTCCATCAATTCCATGCCGTTGATGGAGGGGTAAGAGGGGAAGTTCTCCACCACATGGGTGGAGTTGACCAACCCACCGCACACCTCTTTTTCGATAATAACGGTGGAAAGATTGGCCCTGGCAGTATAAATGGCCGCCGTCATGCCGGCGATACCGCCACCGACGATGATTACATCTACGTTCTTTTCTGGTTTCACTTATTGCTCCGTCATAACATCATCGGTAATCCCTTCCCGGTCCTTGAGGTAGGTCCGGATACCAAACAGGTGTGAACAAACGCCCAGTGCACCAACCGGAGCCAGGTAGAACAATGACTTCACCAGTCCTTCACCTCCACCACCGATCATATCGGATACCTTTCCACTGACCACAGGCCCTAAAGCGGCGATGATAAAAATCACCGTACCACAGAGGGCAAAGGCGGTGGCCCTCAATTTGATCGGCACCACATCTTGGGTGACAAAAGAGAAGGATGGGGCGGCCGTGTTGCCGAAAAAGAAAAATCCGGCGCTCAAGGCAACCGCCAATCCGGGAGAGCGGTGGAAATTCAGGCTGGCGATGACCAGCATGATGGTTGCCATCACAGCGGAAATGATGGTGAAGAGGTATTGCCCCCGGGGATTCCGTTTCTGCCAGGCATCGGAAAGAATACCGCCGATGATGGTGCCCACCATGGAGAGGACATAGGCCAGACCAGTGTACATCCCGGCTTTTGCAGGATCCAGGTGATGGACCCGCATGAACAACGTGGGCAGCCACCCGGTCAGGACAAAGGCCAGAAAGGTGATACAGGCAGTACCAATAGCCGCGAAGATCAGGCTGCGGATCTTGAGCATTTCAACAAGGTCGGTTTTTATTCCCCCGCCGCTCTTACCTGATTCGGTTTTCTGGGTGACATAGTCCGGCATAAAGAGCACCGCAATCCCCAGGATAACTCCCGGTATGGCAAAAACGAAAAACGGTGTCCGCCAACTGCCGCTGGCCGCGACGATGGCACCACCCAGCACCACTCCCATGGCTCCGCCAAAGGGAACACCAAGGTTGAAGACCCCCAGGACCTTGGCGCGAATCTCCTTGCGGAAGGTCAGGGAGATCCAGGCTGTTCCCCCCGGTGCGAATCCGGCTTCACCGGCACTGGTCACAAACCGCCCCACCAGTATCAGGAAGAAGCTCGACATGGCGCCCGTAAACATGGTGGCACCACTCCAGACAATCGCCATCACGGAGACCGCCTTGCGCCGGCTCCAGCGGTCCACAGCCATACCACAGGGGATCATCAGGACCCCAACCCCCAGCATGAATATGGTCTGGAACATGCCGGTCTCGGCGTCGGTGAGACCCAGCTCGACTTTGATCTGCTCCATGACCACGGCGATCACCGAGCGATCCATATAGGCCAGCGCATAAAGCAGAGTCAGGACGATCAGCAGTGTGGTCGCCTTGCCGCGGCTTACTTCATACTTCTGTGCTGAGCCGTTATGGACTTCAGTACTTCCAATTGTTTTGTTCATTAATCCCCCATTGGGATTGCTAATAAATCAATGTCGTTAACTTAAAGAATATCTTGATAGGCAACTCCCCCTTCGAAGGGGGCCAAACATCCCCCTCACCCCCTTCTAAGGGGGAATTTTACAATCGAACTCAGCTTAAACTAACGACATTGGTTAACAAATAACGTCACTTAATCTGCCTGCAAAAGTTCTTGAAATTGGACTTTTTGCAGGCAGAATGTGTTAGCGACGTGTTTCTAAGCCGACCCTTTAATCAAGGCTGTCAGTTCCCGGGCGTTAAAGAGGCCGGATTTGCGTGCTGCAATGCTACCATCACGGATCACCAAAAGGGTGGGAACCCGGCTGATCTCAAGTTCGGCCATGGCAGCCGGATTCTCCTCGCTGTCGATCTGCATCACGGTCAGATCCGGATTGGCAATCGAAACCTTCTCGATCACCTTTTTCAAGGCTTTGCAATGCGGGCAGATCTTCTTGTAAAAGAGAAGAATACCGCTGTTTTCCGCCAAAGCGGACTTGAAATCCCCATCGCTTAGTTCCATGACTTCTTTGGCCATCTCTAACCCTCCGCCTTGAGCTCGATCATGTAGTCCATCAGGCGCTGCAGCATCTCCCTGGCGACTTCCGGTTGAGAATCGACGAGGTTGTTGAGCTGGTAGGGATCATTTTTGCGATCATAAAGCTCATCCTTGAAAGGGGTCTCGGCTTTCTCACCCGGGGCGCAGGTCCAGATATTCTCATCTTCCACCATGTTCTGGAGTCCGACGGTTGCCGCCTTTTTCAGTTCATCGTGATCCTCCTTGTCATCCAGCCAGTGGATATAGGTCCAATCTTCGGCAACAATACTCCAGGAGAGATTGAAGTAACCCGTAATGGCAAACTCCTTGACCTTGTCCACCTTGCCCCGCATCAGCGGCAACAGGCTTTTGCCCTGGATACCGCCGTCGTCCCCATGGGGATTGGCAAAGTTGATCAGATTGGCCAGTGGGGTGGTGGTCTCCTTGACATGATCCATGATGGTGGCTGCCACATCAACAGTCTCTACAAAGGAGGAGACGCGACCCTTCATTCCTTCCGGATGCTTGATGATCAGTGGAATGTGAGAAAGTTCTTCATATGGCCAGGGGCGGCACTTACGCATGATGCCATGCCCATGTTCGCCATCACCCAGTGGTTCACCGTGATCGGAGAGAAAGACGATCAGTGAATTGTCATAGAGATCCAGCTCCTTGAGCCGGTCGATGAATTTACCGATCCATTTGTCCACCATGGTGATCTTCTCAGCATAAAGCATGCGAACATGGCGTGCCTCCTCTTCGTTGACATAGCCCTCTGTCAGGGTAGCAACCGGGTTAATCAGCTCGATACCACTGTAGTCAGGGTCATACGGACATTTCAGATCCGGATCCCAGATTGATGGGGGATCCCAGGGCTCATGGGGATCAAAACTATCCAGCCAGAGGAAGAAGGGAGCACTCTTGTCCACCTCTTCAATATATTTCATGCCCGCTTTCATGGTCAGGGCGGCCATCTGGTCCTCATCGGTTTTCCAGGAGGCCCGGAACGGCAGGTAATCATTCAGCTCCATGCGAGCGACCTGGCTGGTGCCAATCTCCATCAACTGACCATCTGCGTTCTTCTCCATCACTGCCCGATGAAATCGGTCTATGTCCAGGTCGTGTGGCAGGGGCTGATAATAGGAATCCCACTGGTGACCGCGGATGAAATCCACATAGTTGAAGCCACGGGCATAGCCGTATCCCGGCATGTGCATCATGGGACAGTCGGTGACCATGGCGGTCTGAATGCGGTTGCCCCACATCAGATCGGTCAGGGTGACATCATCCGTGCTCAGTTTTCGCCAACCGGAGTAGGGCAGGGTGTAACGTCCGGTAAATAGAGCCCGGCGAGTGGGAATAGTAGGGCAGCCCTCTGCGTAAGCGTTTTCGAAAAGCATGCCGTCTTCGGCCAGTTTGTCGATATTGGGGGTCTTGATCCAGTCGTTGCCGTAGCAGCCCAGGTAATCAAAGCGCCAGCTGTCCGCCATTATTACAATTGTATTCATGAGAGTGTCTCCTCTGGTTTGTAAGATAAAATCATAATCGTAATCCTGCTCTTAATCCTAATCCAAAAATAACAATGCATCTCAGCATGTTTTGTACTTCATGATTTTGAATCAAAATAGATTGAGAATTTAAATGCTGTTGCTCATATTCTGCACGAGCTGTTCCGAAACTGTTTTGATCATTAACTTCAATACCTTTGGAAAACTCGGGTCATGTCCAACTGTGAATTTTGACAGTTTATGCTGAGATATATTACAGTTAAGATTGTTCTGACATATTCCACAGTTAACTCTTTTTTTAAGTCCCCATGAATATCAGTGAAGCCGAATTCTTCCGGCAGCTCACCATGCACACCTGCTGCAGCCTGGAAACGGAAAAAGCGTTGTTTGAATGCTTCAGTTATATCAAGCAGTACATCCCTGCCGACGAGATGGCCCTCAGCTATTTTGACGAGGAAACCAGCGAAACGGTGAAGTTCGCATCGGCCACGAAGGAAGGGGGCGAATTGTGTGATATCCGGTTCAAGCTGAGCCCCCAGGAGCGTGCGGCGTTTCTGAATCCGGAGGTACTGCCGGACCTGACGATAAATAACAGGCCGGGTGGGGATCCGTTTGGGGAAAAACTATTGATGACATCTTACGGCAGCACGGATATATCCATCCTCTTTCTGAGGCTGAGAATTGAGGGGGTGCTCCAGGGGGGGCTGGTACTCAAGGCCGACGGGATCGACCGCTTTACTGATGAGCACATGCGGCTATTTGCTCTGCTCAAGGATCCCTGGGCCATTGTCATGACCAATAACCGGCAGTACATGGAACTGGTGCGGCTGAAGGAGATCCTGGCCGATGACAACCAATATCTGTACAAAGAGCTGCAGGATTTCCGGGGGGGCGAAATCGTCGGTGCGAAAAACGGACTGCGCCAGGTGACCATGCTGGCAGGACAGGTGGCCTCCCTTAACAGTCCGGTGCTGCTGCTGGGGGAGACCGGCGTGGGCAAGGAGGTGATCGCCTCCAGCATCCATAACAACTCGGATAGAAAGGACGGCCCCTTCATCAAGGTTAACTGCGGTGCCATCCCTGACACCCTGATCGACAGCGAGCTGTTCGGCCACGAAAAGGGGGCCTTTACCGGCGCCACATCCCAAAAGCGGGGGCGGTTTGAACGGGCGGATGGCGGGACCATTTTTCTGGATGAGATCGGGGAGCTGCCCCTGCAGGCACAGGTCCGTCTGCTGCGGGTGATTCAGGACCGGACCTTCGAACGGGTAGGGGGATCAGAACCCATCAAGGTGGATATCCGCATCACCGCCGCCACCCACCGGGACCTGGTGGAGATGGTGGAACAGGGATCCTTCCGGGAGGATCTCTACTACCGCCTCAATGTCTTTCCCATCCGCATCCCGCCACTACGCCATCGCAAGTCTGACATCACAGAGCTGACCCACTATTTCATCCACAAAAAAGCAGTAGAACTGGGACGCCACCAGGTTCCGGAGCTGGCTCCGGGAGCCGACCGGAAGCTGGTCAGCCATCACTGGCCCGGCAATGTGCGGGAACTGGAAAACGCGGTGGAACGGGCCCTGATCACCAGCCGGGGGGCATATCTTGAATTTTCGGATCTGGCAGGTCCTGATGCGACAGCCTCACCGGCAACTGAGGTCATACTCGAACCCGCAAGATCGCTCAAACTGGACGACGCCAACTATCGTCACATCGAAAGCGTGATGGCCATGACAGAGGGACGGGTGGAAGGACCCGGCGGTGCCGCCGACCTCCTGGGCCTCAACCCCGGCACCCTGCGGGCCCGCATGCGAAAACTCGGCATGCCCTTCGGCCGCAGGGTAAAAGGGTAGAGTTATTCGGCTCGCTCGATTTTAAAGCTGCCCGAAGATATGGTAACGGTCGTGGCGCAATTGTCCGACGACAGCTAAACTCAAGACCTTGTCTAAAGGTGGGGACTTGATTTTTACATTTTTTAACTATTGGGGATTTATGCGCATTAACAAAGTGATGTTTCAACTGGCTACTGTGGTAGCAACAGCTGTTCTGTTTTCCGGTAGCGGATTTGCGGAAGAGAAGTTTGCTGTTATCGCCGGCGAATGGCAACGGACGGACGGCAATTATCTCATCACGGTCAGCGATGTACAGGCAAATGGCCAGGCTACCGTGCAATACTTTAATCCCCGCCCTATTCATATCGCAAAGGCTGCCGTTTCACCCCATAAAGGGTTTGTCCAGCTCTCTATCGAATTCCAGGATAGGGGATATGAAGGATCAACCTATCTGCTTTACTACTATGCCGAAGAGGACTCGCTGGTGGGATATTACTATCAGGCTAAGATGGACAGGACGTACAAAGTTGGCTTTATCAGGAAGTGATTTGAAAACGGGGGTCAGGCCGCGTCGAACTGTTTTCAAGTTCACTGACTGAAGTGCCACCTGATTGGCTTGAGGAAATATGTACCGGTTACTAATGACTAGATCTTTTTTAGGCGTTGCATCATCTCTTTATAGACCTTTTCATCTTTTCGGAGTCCAACTTTTACAACATAGACTTTAATGTCAGCTTTTTCAATTCTGTATATAACACGATAATCGGATATTTTGAGTTTTCGAAATCCTTTTAAATCGTGTCTTAGAGGGGAACCATATTTTTCTGGCGCAGTTCCGAGCTTTTTTCGAATTGTTTTAAGAATGATAGACTGGTCATGTTCGTTAATGCTCTTGAAATCTTCATCGATTACCAAGCGGTGAATCGTTACATTCCACATGGCAATTTACTTGAGAAGAGTTTCTAAATCGACGTAATCCTCCTCGCTGCTATTTTCATAGCGTTCTTTCGCAATATAACCCAAAACAAAGTCTTCAGCCATCTCCATGATCTCTTGGATGTGTTCGTATTCTTCGTTTGAAATTAATACCGCTTGTGGTTTTCGTCTCTTCTCGATAATGACGAGTCCTTCCTGAGCTTTCTTGAGCACCTTATCGATTCCTGTTCTCAGTTCTGATACACCAACCAGAGTTGTGTTTTCCTTTACTGTAATCATAGCCCCTCTTGTATTGTCTGTTGCTCATTCTATGCTCTTTTTAATATGCTATCTAATTGTCATTTAAAATGTCAATTCATTTCCATCTCCACTTAACCAGGCAAAAACCAGATCCCATCACCCTTATAACATTTACCCCACGGTAAAACTGATTTACCTGCACCAATATCCTTCCCGCAATCTTTACCACCAATATCTTTTCCTGCTCTGTTATTTTTACTTTACACCCATATTCCCCTGAAGATCTCAGGCTTTATAACAAAAATAAATGTGGGAACATGCTCTTGACAGAGTCATTTTGAGCGGGCAAACCAGACTACAGCCGACACCGCAAGGAGAAAGGCAGAACATGGCGAATACAAAAGAAGTCACTGGGCCCGAAAATATCGCCAGAAAATCGATGCCGCCAAAAGGCAGGAAGGCAGGAGACCCGGGAAAAGATCCTGGACGCAGCAATACAGGTTTTCGCCAGATACCCTTACCAAAACGCGGGACTTCGCGTGATCAGCAAGCTGGCCGAGGTTGATCATCCGTTGATTAGCTACTACTTCGGTTCCAAGGCTGACCTTTTCCATGCGGTGCTCAGCCGGATGATGGAACAACGCCTGGAATTGCAGAAAGGTTGGTTCGCAGTG
>JABGPV010000152.1 GCA_018644785.1 Deltaproteobacteria bacterium
AGAGGGACCACCAAGCTGAAATATTTCGGCATACGTCGGTTTTGGTGGCGTACCCTCTACGGCTTCAATTATTTTTGGTAAAGATCCTAAATATTTCTGCCATTTTCGTCGAGGCTTCCCATCTACCCGCTCACTTTCCTCAGCATAATAATAGGAGATGCCTTTAATTCGCTTGCGAGTCATATATGCCATGAAATACGGTACCCTCTCTTCAAAAATTGCTATGTTAGGGGGTACAGATATCACAATATCGTGTATATGTCAATCTATATATGCATTTAGTGTGTTATAAAAGTTAGGGGGTACAGCTTAGAACTGTAACCGTCAGAAAGTAAAGGATTTATTTGATTTAGGTGAGGTTATTTCGTAAACTCAGGCTAAGTTCGAAGAAAAGACGAAAAAACAATATCGGGACAACATATTTAAGTTCCAGCCGGATCATTGAAGGTGAGGCATTCTGGAACCTACTCGAACTCGGTGGGGCATTTTTTGTTACGTCATGCGCCGTTGTTCCTAGGAGAGTTCTTGATGTCGTCGGGTGTTTTCGTCCGAACCTTAAGGGGGTCTGAAAACAGAATCAGGAATTTCCTGAAGGATCCCCCCCAAGTAGTTTCGTGAATTACCATTGTTGAGCTGTGTATGAGAAATGAATTAGCTGGCTGATACGGCCGTTCTATTTGGTTAGTGGGGCCGTATAGAACATTTTCGGCCAAGTTTGTAAAAGTAAGGAGAGAAAAAATCAGTCTTATTTCTAATTTTAGCTATAATTTGCAACTTTATGGTCTATGGAAGACTATAGAGTTTGAAATTCGAAATATACTTTTTATATTTAACAAATATGTATTGCGTAAAAGATTTATTAAAAGAAGGATACATAATTACAAAATGTTTCTAAGTCTAGAAACGGGTGGGATATCATACAATCTCTACATGCATGGTAAAAGAGAAGACGATCATAGGGAAATCTTTCTTAGGGAAATAGAAAATGAATATAGGATTCTTGATATTGGGGCGAATATTGGATATTATGCTTTAATGGAGGCTATTCTTGTAGGAAAGAGGGGTCGGGTTTTCGCCTTTGAACCTGATCAAAGGAATCTCGAACTTCTCAATGCTAACGTAAAGTTAAATAATTTGAATTCAGTAATATCGATTTATGGCGCAGCGATTTCAAATAGAAGCGGCATGAAAAATCTTGCTGTCCACGATAGATCAAATCTGAATGTGCTAATAAACAATGATAGGGACTTTTCTGAATATGAATATAGTTTAAAAGTACAAACTTTTGATATATATGAACTTTTACAAGAAATAGGGAAGGTGAATTTAATTCGTATGGATATAGAAGGCCATGAAGTAGAAATTCTTGATGGCATAATTCGATTAATAAGAGACGAATCAAAATTTGTTCCCGAAAAAATTGTATTCGAAGTGCATACGGAATCGTATGATAATAAGAAGCATAACATGCGGAATAAGTTAGTTGAACTTTTTAATAATGGGTATCGAATAAAAACCTTGTCTTCTCAAGATGAAGATCAATCTATAATAAAAACATTTGGGTATTTTCCATGGAAATCTACTTTCAGCGATGAACACAAGAGAGGATTGTATAATAATATCCGTAATGATCATGCATTGGAATTAATTTGTGATACAGGAGGTGTGAGGATTGCTTTGCTTTCCAGGATATTTTAGGTTTTCTTGCAAGAATATGAAGATCGACAAAACGAAAAAATGGATGCTGAACAAAGATCTAAGATCTGGTGATAATTTTTGTCAAATTTCGTTGCCAAAGTTCTGATTTTGAATTTTTTCGGAATATTCAAAGGCATCTTATGATCATAAATGATTACAATCATTTTTATAATAACAGTTATCATGAAAAATGCCAGGGCGGGGATGTTTTGCGTACGGATAGGTGGGTTCAATTCATAAAACCAGAACCAGCAAATATGAAAATTTTGGATATAGGTTGTGGGCCAGGCGAACATATTAAAGCATGGCTGAAGAATAACGAAGTTCATGGAGTCGATATTGTTGATGAGTACTTAAATAGTTCTGAGAAAAATGGGTATTTCATACATAAGTGCAATTGCGAAGAATGCGACTTACCATTTCATGATGAATGTTTTGATATTGTCGTTTGTACAGATGTATTTGAACATTTATTTAACCCTCAAAAGGTAATAGAAAATATTCATAGAGTGACCAAAATAGGTGGCTTGCTTCTAGCCAGTGTTCCAAACCACTTTCATCTACAGCAATGTGTTTCCATGGTTAAGGGGAATGGAATTATCCTTAAATGGTCAAGTCACCAGAGATTTGATGTTTGGGACTATTTTCATATTCGATTTTTCACATCCAGATCTTTTGAAAAATTTATTGAAAAAGCGGATTTCAGAATCAAAGAAAAACTTTATGATAACTTTTTGTCTGACATGCCATATGTTTTTCCCGGAAAAATCCCCTGGAAACTCCAATATCTTTTTTATATTTCCCTAAAGAGGGCCTTTTTTCAAAAATACCCGGATCTTTTTGTTTCAGATTTCCCTATCATTGCAGAAAAAGTCTCCACCTCCGGTGCTAACCACCTAGAAATGGGGAGAAGTATGCCCGGAAGCTGAAAAGGGCATATTGTAAGACCCCTGAAACAACGGATAGCGGCGGCAAAAAGGCTGTGTGGGTCGCAATCCAGGCTCGAAAGTTCTCAGTGTATCCAAATTCTCTTGTTTGTCTTTTTCTTTTATATATTTCAGGTTGTTATGCGAACCACGCGGCAGCATAGCGCTCCTCTATTCTATTTCTTCAGAAAATGCGAATGTTCCCAAATCATTGTATGGTCAGTGTGATAATCCCCACTTTTGACAGCGCCGAATATATCCCTGCTGCCATTGAAAGCGTTTTGTTTCAAACATATTCCAATATTGAGATAATTGTTATTAATGATGGATCGACTGATAATACCAAGGATATACTGAGGCCTTACCTTAACAAAATTGTCTACCTTGAGCAGAAGAATACCGGACCGGCAGCGGCTAGAAACCTTGGAATAGATAAGGCACATGGCGATTTTATTGGTTTTTTAGATGCAGATGACGTGTGGATGCCCTCTAAACTGGAAAAGCAACTCAGGAGTCTCCAGCAGGATCCCAAAGCGGGCTTGGTCTATTCGAAATTCGTGGATTTCCATCACCGTTCAAGGAAAGAACTGGGCGTCTATCCAAGAGAAATGCATTCCGGAATACTGTTTGACCTTTTGCTGACTACTCCCCTGTTGCTCCTTTCCAGCGTAATCATCAGGACTCGGGTATTGAAAGAACTGGGTGGGTTTGACGAGGGGCTGACAACGGCCGAAGACACCCACTTGTATCTCAGGATCGCACGGAACTATAGAATCATCGGGGTCCCGGAGATATTGGTGAGGAGAAGGATCCATGACCGCAATCTCTCCAACCGGGTGGACGTTGATATCGGCACGCTGTCCTGTCTGGATCGAATTGTCCGCTTGTTTCCTGAAACAGACCCAAGAATCTATCGCACCATGGCCATAGCCTACCAAAACAGGGGAAAGGCCATGATGCTGGACTGTTTCCATTCCGATGCCTATGCCGCCTGCAATCGAACCGCTCGTCGTCTTCTTAGGCTGAGGATATGGGACTCCTCCATCATGTTCTATTTTCTTCTTACCCTCTTTCCCGGGCCCCTGATCAGTTTTGGACGGTCCATCCGAAAGCGACAGTCCAACGTCTGAATTCAAATGGGAGCAGCACCATGTGCGGATTTTGTGGTATTTTGAGGTTCGAAAGGAACTCTGATGTCGATCCATCTCTGATAGCCCGCATGTCGGCCACTCTTACCCACCGGGGCCCCGATGAGGAGGGCATCCATGTGGAAGGACAGATCGGTCTAGGCCATCGCAGACTGAGCATAATCGATATTACAGGCGGCCACCAGCCCATGAAATCCCATGCCCATGGGACCTCCCAGGTAATCGTTTATAATGGAGAGATTTATAACCACCTAGACCTTCGCAGAAACCTAGAGGGCCTGGGCCATACCTTCAAGACGGCGTCCGACACTGAAGTGCTCCTTACGGCCTATAAGGAATGGGGCCGCCAGTGTGTGGATCGCCTAAGAGGAATGTTCGCGTTTGCCATATGGGACGAAGATGAAAAGGGCCTTTTCCTTGCCCGGGACCGAATTGGGATCAAACCTCTTTATTATTATATGGACAGTGAGGCTTTTGTGTTTGCCTCCGAAGTGAGGGCAATCCTGACCTCTTCCCTGGTCCGCAGCGAACTGGAAGAGCCCGCGCTGGACGCCTTCCTGACCCTTGGCTACACACCGTGCCCCAAAACCATGTTCAAAGGCATCGTGAAACTCATGCCCGGTTACGCCATGACCGTAGATGCAAATGGCGCAATGAAGTCAAAGGCCTACTGGAATTTCAACCGGGTTGCGCCGTCCAACCTTACTTTTTCCGATGCCAAAGAAAAACTCCAGGAACTGCTGCTGGAATCTGTACGAATACGCCTCATGAGTGAGGTGCCCTTGGGAGTATTCCTTAGCGGAGGACTTGACTCCAGCGCCATTACGGCGCTCATGCACCAAGTGAGCGGGCAACGGGTGAAGACTTTTTCCGTAGGCTATGAGGGTGAAAATGTTTTGAACGAACTTCCCTTTGCCAGGAAAGTCGCGAACCTGTTTGAGACCGACCACCACGAATTCATCTTGAAACCCTATGATTTCCTAGATTCCATCCCTCAGATGGTGGAAACAACCGAAGAACCCCTGGTGGAAATCCCGGCCATCCCCCTATACAAAATCGCCAAAGCCGCCAAACCCTATGCTACCGTACTCTTGTCAGGGGAAGGGAGCGATGAGGTTTTCGGCGGATACGGCCTTTATCAAAAGATGTTGGACATTGGAAATCAATTGCCCCTTCTCAAGCCCATGAAATACTTTCCAGACCGTTTGGCGCCGGGCGACAGGATTAAAAAATATATTGACTGGTTTTCCAGTCCTCTGCCCGACCGATACCGTGGCACTTCTGCCGATGTAACCGACCGAATTCGGAGATCTTTCTATTCCCCTGACTTTCTTGAATATGTGAAGAGAAACCGATATCAGGATAATGCGTTTCATAGGTGGTTCAAGGATGTGGAACGGCGCAACATCTTGTCCCAACTCCTCTATGTGGATTCTAAAACTTGGCTTCCAAACGACCTGCTCCTGAAAGCGGACAAAATGACAATGGCTGCTTCTGTCGAACTCCGGGTGCCTTTTCTGGATTATAAAATTGTGGAATTTGCTGCTTCACTGCCTCCGAACTACAAGATAAATAATGGAGAAGGGAAATTCATTTTAAAGAAATTAATGGAGAAATACCTGCCAAAAGAAATCGTATATCGAAAAAAAATGGGTTTTACTGTCCCTACACAGAAATGGTTTTCGAACGATTTACTGCGACCTGCAAAGGATATCATTTTTAGCAAACGACTAATGGATACTGGCTGGTTTCAAAAGAAATATCTGGAAAACATGTTTGAAAGACACCGCAAAAAAAAGGAAGATTACAGCAGGAGAATTTTTTCTCTTCTGGTTTTATATCACTGGCTCGATATTTATGCGTAGGCCAATATGTCCTGGGGATTTCCCTGATTCAAATTACTTAGCGCTTCCTTCAATTTCCGCTTTCAGGATTTCCCCAAGTTAATGGCCCTACCGAATTCAGCCAAGTTGACAAAGATAGGCTAATGCCAAAGCTGGTTTCCGTCATCATTCCATCATATAATCGAAGACATGATATTTGCCGATGTATCAAGTCGGTGCTAACACAAACCTCGGTCTCGTTTGAGATCATTGTTGTCGATGATTGCAGTGAAGATGATACCAGAATATTTCTCGATCTCAATTATCCCGACATTCGTCTGATCTCATGTGTTCGGCGCTACGGGCCTTCACATCTTAGGAATCTGGGTTTGAGGAAAGCAGAGGGGAAATTCATCCTGTTCCTAGACAGCGATGTAGCACTTCCAAGACATGATATCCTATCACGAATGGTTCAAAAGTTATCCCATGACAGGGACATTGGAGAAATAGGGGGCGAAATTCCAGCGTACCTGAACATTATGAATGAAGCAAGAGGTAAAAGACGAGATTTCTTAGGCAAAAACCACAACGTTATTTCAAAGAAGGATGAAAAAGCCGAAAATCAGCAAAAAGAATGTACCTACCTCGCCACATGTAATTGCATGGTTCGAAAGGATGTAGCTTTTGAGGTTGGGGGTTTTGACCCATATTATAAATTTGGTGGGGAAGATGCGGATTTTGGTTTCAATATTTTGAAAAGAGGATATTCCAATAGAGTAAGCTTTGAGTTCGGCATTCATCACCATCGGTCAACAATGGGCAGGTATCCCGATGAAACCCTCCGGTATCATCGAACCCGCGTTCGATTAAACCTGAAACATTTTTCGCTTCCTAGAAACCTCGTCTTCTTCTTCATGGATTTTTTCAGCTTTATCCTGTTTTATCTTGCTTTAGCCCCCAAAATAGTCATCAAGAAGACTAAAAATATCCCATTAGTTCCTGAAAACTATTGGGGGGGGTATTATCTGATGAAAGCGTACCTGGAGAACATGCCAAACTATGCGGAACTTAAAAGGTTGAAGGACATCAATTTTTTGCGTGATGAGGAAATAGAAAAGTTCGAGGCATACACGGCTGAGTATGCAAAGTGAGTAGATGATGTCCCCAACACTGATCCTCGACAAAAAACAGATCTTTTCAAAGCTGCCTCATTTTGTTCAGCTTCCCCTTGCAAAGGCCTATTGCAATCGAAAAAAAAAGTGGGCTCAACATTTGAAAACACCGGTCGCCTTGATTTTTTTCGTCACGTCCCGATGCAACTTGCGTTGCAGCCATTGCTTCTACTGGCGAGAACTTAATACAGCGTCCGAAGAGGAGCTGTCAATTAATGAGATCCGAAAGATTGCACACTCGTTTGAGCATCCAGTATCCCTGTCCTTGACGGGTGGAGAGCCTTTTCTGCGAAGGGACCTCAAGGAAATCATAGAGGCCTTTCATGAGGGTTGCGGAACACATGAAGCCGGCATCGCAACCAACGGGACGCTTGAAACATCTACCGTCGAAACGGTTCGTTCCATTCTTGATGAGGGTTTGTTATCAAACCTCAGCGTTCAGATTTCACTTGACGGCTTGGAGAAAACACATGATGCCATAAGAGGAATCAAGGGCTCTTTTGAAAAAGCCGTTTCGACCCTGAAGGCTCTTGGGAAAATCAAGAAGCGCTATCCGGATTTTTATCTAAAAACAGCCTTGTCCATTCAGAAACGAAATGTCTCAGAAATTAAGGCGTTCGTTGAATACCTTTTACCCCTGAATATACCTTTGAGATTCAACATTGTAAGAGGCGGCAGTTTTGGGGTTTTCAATTTGCCGAAAAGCGCTTACAGCGGGTTTGATCCCAAGGATGAAACCGGTTCGTTTCTATCACTGGACGAAATCAAAGCCACCTACGCCTGGCTGAAAAACAAAAGTGATCAAAGCGCATTTCATTTCTGGCCTGGGCGGCAGCAGAAAATATGGGAATTATCCATCAAAATGCTTGAAGAGGGTCGATCTGAAATGCCATGTTATGCAAACACCATGGAGTCCGTCCTTTATGCAAACGGGGATGTGGCTTTCTGCGAATTGTCCAAAATATATGGCAATATTCGAGAACATGATTACGACTTCAAAAAAATTTGGAAATGCGAAAAAGCGGATAAAATGCGAAAATTGATCAGCTGTTGCTGTTGCATCCACGGATGCAACCTGACCACAGGCTTGACCTTCGATCCTGTGACGGTCATATCGACCTTGAAGGAAAGAGAACGACTTCCCCAGATTTCTGAACGTTAAATCAATGAGAATCCTCCTTATTTCGAACATCTTCCCAAACTCCGCTGAAAAGGAGCGCGGCATATTCACATACCGGATAGCCATGGCATTGAAATCCAGGTGCCGCATTGAGATCATAGCGCCCCTACCCTGGGTTCCGTTCTTCATGAAACGCGTGGGGGAAAAGAAGTTTGTCCATTCCAATGTGCCTTCACAAGAATATTGGGGGGGGCTAACCGTCCATCACCCGAGATACATGGTCATTCCCAGGGCCATGGGTTTCATGCATCCGGTGTTCATGTTTACACCGCTGTTCAGTCTCATTAAACGTCTGGATAAAAAGGAACCCATTGATCTTATCAACGCTCATTGGTTATTTCCGGACGGTGTGGCTACCGCTTGGGTTGCCCAGAAATTAGGAAAACCGCTCATTTTAACTGGATTGGGGTGCGACATCAATTACTATCCCTCACTACCTTTTAGGAAACAGCAGATAAAAAAAGCTTTGGAACTAGCCAACCTAATTTCAGTCAAAGGGAGTGAGCTTAAGCAGAAGATCTTACATATGGGTATTCAGGAACACAAGGTGATCGTAATACCAAACGGCCTTGATCTCAAACGCTTCAGGATCATGGACAGAAAGGAGGCCCGACGCAGGTTGGATTTGCAGGAAGATGGGCGGATTCTTCTGTTCGTCGGCAGTTTGGACCAGGTCAAAGGGTGCCAATATCTGATCGAAGCGTTCAAAGGAATGGCGGATAACCTGGAATATCTTCCTCACCTGATAGTGGTGGGGGATGGTCCACAGCAAGAAGCTCTTCTTTTTCAGACTAGACGCCTGGGTATTGCAGACAGGGTGTCCTTTGTCGGGAAAAGGCCCCACGACGAAATACCGCTATGGATGAACGCTGCGAACGTTTTCTGTTTGCCCAGCATCAGGGAAGGACGACCCAACGTTCTGATGGAGGCGCTCGCCTGTGGAACCTCTGCCGTTGCTTCAAATGTAGGATCAGTTCCAGAAATCATCCATAAAGAAAACGGCCGGATTGCCGGGGTTGCAGACCCTAAGAACCTTTGCCGCCAGCTCATCGTTTGCTTGAACCAAGGATGGGACAGGGAATCCATCCGGAAAACTGTCGGCAATTATACATGGGAAGATTGTGCCAAACACTATATACGAGCCTATCAACAGGCTGTGAGTGAAAACTTTTGATCTAAGAAACCAACTTGTGCGATATTCAAAACGATACTTGGCAAAGAAAGCATTCTACTGTTTTCAGAGGGCCGTTTCGGGAGTAATTTGGCCTTTTTATGGATTTCAAAGGTGCTTTTTCCCCAGAAATCAGGCCAGAATTTTAATGTACCACTGCGTTTCCAACTTCCCGCATGAAAAAGACATCCCCTACGATAATGTTCCACCGGAGCTATTCCGAACTCATATGCAGATTCTCGCTTCGGAACATTATAACGTCATCTCCTTGAGCGCTTTAGCAAAAAAAATCGAAACAAAACAGAACATTCCCCAAAAAACCATCGCCATCACCTTTGATGATGGGTATAAAAACAATTACCAGAATGCATTTCCCATATTGGAAGACATGGGATTTTGCGCAACCCTTTTTCTTATCGTAAACGCAATCGACAAACAACAGCCGTTTGAGCATTTACTCTGGGACGAAATTTCCCAAAAACACTTCTTAGGGCATCCCGAATCAAGGCTGCCGTTAAACTGGGGAGAAGTTCGGGAAATAGCACAATCCGGGATGGAAATCGCCTCTCATGGCTTGACGCACAGATCCATCGGGTATCTTGAGCCTGAAGAGGCTCGCAAAGAAATATTCGAATCAAAAGAGATATTGGAGAATGCCATATCCAACGAAGTAAAATGTTTTTCCTATCCGTTTGGTTCCGTTGTTTACAATGACTATAATTCCCATACTGCCGACATTCTCATAGAAGCCGGGTATGAAGGTGCCTGCACAACGGAAATCGGCGCAGTCGCTAAAAGCGATTCCGTCTATGAATTGCGGCGAATACCGGTCCGAGAAACCGATAATTCGACTGCATTCAAGCAGAAGATTGTCGGGGCCTATGATTGGGTGGGGAGTTGGAAAAGGATGTTCCAGCGTAACATGAAGCGAGTGGATCGTGTTATGTGGTAAGCATTTCATGAAATACTTGTGAGTGGGCTTGAGAAAGAAGTGATTCAGGCTTATCCAAATTGACGAATTAACTGAGGAGAATATCTGTGGTTGATCACACGATAAGAGACATCATATATGCCGCGATTGATGGAATAAACGAGGATCGGGACGAAAATGAGTTTCTGCCAAAATCGTTAGATGTTGTGTTAGCCGGGGAGTCAGCATTGTTGAATTCGCTCCAGATTGTAACCCTGATTGCCGAAGTTGAGGAAGGTGTTGAAGAAAATTATTGTGAAAGCCTATCTTTGTTGGAAGGAATGACCGAGTTGTTGGGACAACATCCAAGTGTAACTGTTTCCATATTGCTCACCCATATTGCCGTTTTGCTTGAAAAGAGTGAATATGCCTAAACCAACACACACCTGTTTGTTGATTTCTGACTTTACAATGGAGCCAATGGCAGTCTTTCTTCGAAGGGGAAAATCCGGTTTAAGGATCGATCCTGTTGTTGCCCCCTTCAATCAAGTTATGCAGGTTCTTGTTGATTCAAGGGCTCTCTGCTGGGAAACCAACCCCGATTTTGCAGTTGTTTGGACGCAACCGGGTTCTATAATCCCGCCGTTTGATCGACTGAGACAATACGAACAGGTTCCTCTCAATACCATTCTTTCCATTGTAGATCGATTTTGTGAATTGATAATGGGAGTGAGCAAACGGTTAAAAGCCGTGTTTGTTCCCGCATGGGTTTTGCCGTCCGGTGAACGTGGTTGGGGCATGCTGGACCTGACATCAGAAGTGGGCCTCGGTGGAACCCTTATGCGAATGAATCTGCAACTAATCGAAAGATTACGAGGCATACCCAATGTATTCATAATGGATACCCATCGATGGTTGGCCGCTTCACGCAAACAGGCTTTCAATGCAACCATGTGGTATGGAGCCAAGTTAGCATTTTCGAAGGAAATATTTGAACAAGCGGCTGAAGACATTTATGGAGCGATTGCTGGGATCCTAGGCCAATCAAGGAAATTGGTAGTGCTTGATTTGGATGATACCCTTTGGGGAGGCATCGTTGGTGATATCGGTTGGGAAAATGTTATACTTGGTGGCCACGATCCCATTGGTGAAGCCCTGGTAGATTTCCAAAAAGATCTGAAGCGTTTAATTCGACGCGGCATGCTTTTGGCGATAGTTAGCAAGAATGAAGAAACGATTGCCCTCGATGCGATAGAAAAAAATCCTGAAATGATATTATCTAAAGATGATTTTGTTTCCTGGCGCATCAACTGGAATGATAAGGCGCAAAACATTGCGGACTTAGTGGAGGAACTGAACCTCGGATTGCAATCCGTGGTCTTTATTGATGATAACCCGGCAGAACGAGCCCGTGTACGGGAAACGCTTCCTGATGTATTTGTTCCGGAGTGGCCCAAGAACAAACTGCTGTATCCTGAATGTTTGGGTAAGCTTACCTGTTTTGACGTTCCGAATATCAGCGAAGAAGACATCCGTCGTACCAAGTTGTATATCGCAGAACGGGGACGTTCGCGATTGAAAATTGGTGTTTCGTCCCTTGATGAATGGCTGAAAACCCTCGAGCTTCAGGTAACAGTCGAAGAACTAAATGAATTCAATCGCAAACGTACAGCCCAACTTTTGAACAAAACAAATCAAATGAATCTAAGCACAAGACGCTTGACGGAAACTGAATTAATTGAATGGGCGGGCAAAAAGAACCATATTGTTTATACATTTAGGGTGTTGGACCGTTTTGGCGATTCCGGACTTACCGGAATTGCCAGCGTTAGTATAGACGGGCAAACTGCCCGGATTGTAGATTTTATACTGAGTTGCCGAGTGATGGGTCGCAAAATAGAGGAAACAATGCTGCACACCCTTAGTACACTTATTCGCCCAAAAGGTGTCTCAAAGCTAGTGGCACGCTATAATCCCACGGCTAAGAATTTACCGTGCCTTAGGATTTTTGAGAATTTAGGGATGCAAAATCAAGGGAATGGCGTATTCATTTGGGATATGGCATGCGATTATCCTATGCCAAGTCATATTCATTTGGGATAATGCTCCAATACACTAATACAATGCTTTGATCTAGGGTTTCTATATGGCTAACTTAAAACGGATCATTGCTGTCCGGTTAACTTTTCTTAGTAGCTCGTAAATGCTTGATATATAACATCATACACCACAAAAATGTTTTTGAGATAAGAAATTCATGAAGATATCAAATACTCCTAAATTTTGGCGTAACATAACGATATTTCATATTATTCGAGTCACAGCGGATCTTATTCAGCCTTAAGGTGTTGTCATGCTATTTGAGTTTCTTTATAATGCTCAACCGGACAGCAGTACTGCTAATCTTCTATCATCAAAAAAGAGCAATGTCTGGTCGACAATATGTATTCTCCCAATTCCTGAGTTTACTTCCACGATACGAGTTCCAGCGTATTGTGAACAAGTACCATGGCGATTATCGCACCAGGAACTTTAAATGTTGGAACCAGATGACCTGCATGATCTTTGCCCACATCAGACAAGAAGACAGTTTGCGAGACATAGACA
>JABGPV010000153.1 GCA_018644785.1 Deltaproteobacteria bacterium
TATGTGCCTGTTATCACAACGTAGAAGACGGGCAAAAGGGCAAACAGGATGCGTAGATTATTTTTTGGAAGTTCCCTAAGCAATAATGAAGTGGCGAAATCTGCATATGGGAAATTTGGCTTTTCAGCCTATCAGCTGGATCCTGAAGCTGGGTTTGCGCTATATGGTTTGACAAATAGAGGGAGACCCGTTCCTGGTGAAAGAGCTTGGATCAAAAACCGGATAAAAGGGGTAACCGCAAATGACATCCATCGCATTGTCCATTTTTGACATCTTTAAGATCGGACCGGGGCCTTCATCGTCCCATACCATCGCGCCCATGAAGGCGGGGTATGACTTCGCGCAGGAAGCCGCGTGCCTCTCCCCGGGGGAACTGGCGCGTGCGGAGAAAATCGAAGTCCGCTTATATGGAAGCCTGAGCGCCACCGGCAAAGGGCACGGGACGGATGTGGCTGTGCTGGCCGGTCTCATGGGAAATGCGCCGGAGACCTGTTCCACGGAACTGATCGACAAGCTCCATTCACACAAGGACGACGACGTTGATCCCATCAAAATCGGGGACAGAACGTTTCGTATGGCGGTCAAAGACGTTATTTATGACAAGGTCGACCACAATTTTCCTTTCAGCAATACATTGGTGATTCGACTGCTTCATAAAGAAACCGGCACTATTTTTGAGAAAGAATATTACTCCGTGGGTGGGGGATTTCTGCAATGGAAGGGATGGTCGCCACCGGAACGGGGGACGCCGGTCCATGGTTACAGCAGTACCATTGAATTCGGAAAAATGATGGAAATATCCGGTTTGTCCGGCCACGATGTTTTCATGGAGAACGAGATGGCCATAACCGGCGAACGGGAAGATAAGATTATTTCGGGGATTGACCGGATTCTGTCGGCCATGGAAGATTCCGTGGATGGGGGGTTGGATGGCGAAGGGGTTTTGCCTGGCCCCCTGAAGCTTCAACGCAATGCCGCCTATCTCTATCGAAACAGTTGTATCATGGATGGTTCCGCCGGACGTTTCATTGCGTTGCTTTCCGCCTTCGCCCTTGCGACCGCAGAGGAGAACGCCGACGGGCATAGAATTGTGACAGCACCCACCTGCGGCGCCGCCGGTGTGATACCGGCCATTTACTGCCTGTTGAAACGCAATCTGGGGATTCCCATGAAAAACCTTCGACGGGGACTCATGGCCGCGGCCGTCGTGGCTTTTCTCTGCAAGGAAAATGCGAGCATTGCAGGCGCTGAGGTGGGATGTCAGGGGGAGATCGGTGTGGCCACGGCCATGGCGGCTGCCATGATCACCTATGCTGTTCAGGAAGACCCGGTCCTGGCCGTTCATGCTGCCGCCATCGCCCTGGAACATCAGTTGGGACTTACCTGTGACCCCGTTCAAGGCTATGTTCAAATTCCCTGCATCCAGCGAAATGCCGTCGGTGCGGTAAAGGCTTACACCGCTCATATGCTGGCTGTGCTGGAGAAGCCCGGCTATTTCGACCTGCGTCTCGATTATGTGATAAAGGCCATGGCGGAAACCGGCCGTGACATGAGCTGCAAATATAAGGAAACCGGTCTGGGCGGTCTGGCGGTCTGTATCCCGGAATGTTAATGATTCGGGACGTCCGGATAACCAACAAGCGCCAGTTTCAAAATGTGCATTTCTGTTCGAGATCAGGGAAAAGGAAAATCCATGAAAGAAACAAGCAAGCTGTCGCTCATTTTGTCCATGTCGTTTGTTGTCACGGGCAATATGCTGGGCGCCGGCATTCTCGCACTGCCCATCAAAACCGGGCTGTCGGGGTTTATCCCTTCCGTCCTGGGCATCCTCCTCATGTGGGCTTTGATGTTATCGACGGCGATGATTCTTGCCGGGCAGAAAAGCCTGACTGAAAGCAAAACCGCGGATTTACCCACCTTTTTTCAAAAAGAGCTGGGAACAGTGGGGAAATGGATTACCGTTGTTGCCAACATGATTATCCTTTACGGTCTCCTGGTGGCCTACATCAGCGGTACCGAATCCGTTGTACAGGGCCTTTTCACAAAACCCGTGTCAACGCCCCTGGTCATGATCTGTTTCTTTCTCGTGGCAACCTTTCTCACGCTTTTCGGAATGAAACTCATGCGAAAGGGAAACGCCGTGATCATGATCCTCATGTGGGTTACTTTCGGAACACTGGTTTTTTACTGTGCACAGCATGTGGAAACCCCACGCCTGCGATTTACGGACTGGCAATACCTCCCTGCCAGCCTCCCCGTTGTGGTAACGGCGTTTCACTTCCACAATATCATCCCGTCCATCTGTCGAAACATGGATTTCGACCAGCGGGCCATCCGAAAGGCCATGTTCCTGGGGACCTTCATCGGTCTGATCATGAATCTGATCTGGGTTTGTGTGGTGATCGCCGCACTGCCGCTGGATGGGCCCGGAACCGATACGGTCCTGGCGGCGTTTCATGGCAACCAGCCTGCAACCGTACCTCTTTCACATCTCCTTGAATCCCGTGCCTTCACCATTTCCGCGCTGGTTTTCGCGCTGCTGGCCATGACTGCCGCCTACATGGCCAATGGCACTGCCCTGACCAGTTTCATTCGTGACTTGACCACCACATACCTTCACACATCAAGCAGGGCCGTTGCCGCGGCTGTGGCCTTTCTTCCGCCGCTGATCATTTCCCTGGTGTACCCGAATGTGTTTCTGGATGCCATCGGGTTGGTGGGGGGTGTGGGGATCGATTTGATTTTCGGTATTCTACCCGGGTGGCTGCTTATCAAATATGGCCGGGGAAAGGTGCGGGTATTGGGATATGTCATCGTGGCCTGTTTCAGTGTGGTGCTCATATACGAACTGGGGCAGGAACTGGGCCTGCTGCACATCCGGCCACATGTGGAGTACTGGAATGTTTCCCATAAAAGTATTGTGCCCCATTAGACGAAATGCATGTTAAAATAGGGAGGATATCAATAAAATCATGCGGGCTCGAAACGCCGTGGGTTCCCGGTCCTTGTTCCCCTTCCCCGAACGCACGGTGATTTGTTTTAAATCATAATCCATGTCGTGAACGCGCAACCGCAAGGCTTCCAATATTCTTACCCCGAAGCCATATAACAGTTTGACAACCAGTTGCGGTGTTCCCTTCATCAGTGAAATCACAGCAACGATTTCCTCATGAACCTCATCCATCAGCTTTTGGTTTTTTGTTGACATTTTGCGGTCCTCTCAATACTCTATTTTCTATTCACGAATAGTGAAATATTGCCAAGCGTTCTTTTGCCTTTACGCCTTGATAACGCGAAAGAGCTCTATTACCAGGGAAGAATAGCTTTGCAATATATTATCGATGCATAAACGCCTCGATAGTAGGTGTTTTGAATACTTGTCAGGGCAAAATTATCTGATAATCAATGGTTATGCCCCTGAATAGAGACCGCCTTACACACAAAAAAAGGCCGTAAAGACAAAGATGAAAAACAGGGAGGGAGATGAAAAGTCAATGATGAGCAATCCGGTCCAATTCTTCACGGATTACCATGCGAATAACCGTCTCGTCGAGTGGTTTCCCGCTTTTTGCAAGATATTCTCTAAGGACCTCATTGATCATTGTCTGGTACCCATATCCTGCTTTGTCCGCTCGTACACGGAATTCATCAAGGATGGCCGTATCAAGATACATCGTAACTCTGGTTTTTCCTTTTGTAGGAACAACCTGGCCTCTTTTGGCATTTTTAAAATCATATTCCTTTTTCATATTGTTTCCTTTCCTTTGATGTCGCCTTTCTGGCCGAAATCAAACGGATGGTATCGGTTCGGTATGAATAAACAACCGCGATTATTCGACAAACCGCGTCAACACCAACGGTCATAAATCGTTGTTCATTTGCAACGACGTGCTCTTCCAAAGTCATGGCAAATGGATCATAAAGCACCGCATCTGCATCAGAGAAGCGTATCCTGTGTTTTTTGAAGTTGATTTCAGCTTTGTTTGGGTCCCATGTTACATGCATAATGGATAGCATGCATATATCATATGTATATGTCAATAGTCTTGTTTAATTGCCTTGATTATACAGCCATGTGGAGATGAAAATGAAATGTCCAAAATGCCAGTCTGAAAATCCTGAAGGGGTGAAGTTTTGCGGTGAATGTGGAAACAAACTTGAAATTCGATGCTCAAAATGCAACGCAGCAAATCCACCTCAATTCAAATTCTGCGGTGAATGCGGCCAAGCATTCACACAGGCAGAAACCCTCTCGCCCGTCAATTACAATTACAACCATCCCCAATCCTACACCCCGAAACACCTGGCCGATAAAATCCTCACCTCCCGAAGCACCATAGAGGGAGAACGGAAATTGGTGACGGTCCTGTTTGCGGATGTTGCAGGCTTTACCGCCATATCCGAAAAACTTGACGCCGAACAGGTCCACGAGGTCATGGACGGTTGTTTTCGAATCCTGATGGATGAGATCCATCGGTTTGAAGGGACCATCAACCAGTTTACCGGCGACGGGGTGATGGCAATCTTCGGTGCCCCCATCGCTCATGAGGACCACGCCCAACGGGCCTGTCATGCTGCTCTGGCCATACAGAGGGCCATCGAACCCTACGCTGAAAAACTTAAAACCGTTCTCGGAATAGAATTTCGCTTACGCATTGGGATCAACTCCGGGCCGGTGGTGGTAGGTTCCATAGGCGATGATCTGAGGATGGACTATACTGCCCAGGGGGACACCTCCAATCTGGCTTCACGAATGGAGAGCCATGCCGAGCTCGGCACTGCGTTGATATCAGAAAACACTTACAGACTCGTGAAGGACTTCTTTGAGCTTGCATCCAAAGGAAAACTTCAGGTGAAGGGGAAACAGGCGCCGGTCGAGGCCTACAGGCTTGAGGGCGCCGGAGAAGTTGTAACACGGATCGGGGCCTCCGCCGCTAAGGGGCTTACCCGTTTTGTAGGGCGTACACCCGAAATTGAGGCACTGAAAGAGGTGTTTGCGAAAGCCCAGTCAGGTCAGGGACAGGTGGTGGGGATTGTTGGTGAGGCCGGGGTAGGAAAATCGAGGCTCCTTCTGGAACTGTGCAATACACTGCCCGAAAGAGACTACACTTATCTGGAAGGGCACTGCCTCCATTACGGCGGCGCCATGCCCTATCTGCCCATACTGGATGTTTTCAGGTCCTATATCGGCATTAAAGAAGGGGAGCGGGAATCGGTTGTCAGGGAAAAAATAAATGAGAGGATTCTCGGGTTGGATGAGAATCTAAGCACCGCTATCCCGCCTTTCCAGGAACTGCTTTCTCTGAAACCCGACGATGAGAAATACGCCGAGCTAGAGCCGAAACAGAAGCGAGAGAAGACCTTTGAAGCCTTCAGAGACCTCATTGTGCGGGGCAGCCAAGAAAGACCGTTGATCCTGGCTATTGAAGATCTTCACTGGATCGATAAGACCTCCGAGGAATTCCTGGACTATATGATTGGATGGCTCCCCACCACCCATATCTTGCTCGTCCTTCTCTACCGGCCGGAATACACCCATGCTTGGGGAAGCAAATCCTATTACGGTAAGATCGGGGTGGACCAGCTCTCCAGTGATACCAGCGCGGAACTGGTGCGGGCCATTCTCGATGGCGGAAACGTCATGCCCAACCTCAGGGATCTGATTTTGAGCAGGGCTTCAGGGAACCCTTTCTTCATGGAGGAGCTGACCCACAGCCTGCTGGAAGACGGTTCGATCCGCAAAAAGGACGGCCACTATGTTCTGGGGGCAAAGGTCTCGGATATTCAGGTACCGGATACGGTGCAGGGGATTATCGCGGCCCGCATGGACCGGTTGGAAGAAGGGCTTAAGCGGATCATGCAGGTGGCCTCGGTGATCGGCCGGGAATTTGCCTTTCGAATCCTAAATGCTATCACCGAGATGAAGGAGGATCTCAAAAGCAACCTTGTCAACCTTCAGGGGCTGGAGTTCATCTACGAAAAGAGCCTTTTTCCCGAACTGGAATATATCTTCCGCCACGCCTTGAGCCAGGAAGTGGCCTACAACAGCCTGCTTTTAAAGCGCAGAAAGGAAATTCATGAAAAAATCGGAAATGCCATCGAAGAGCTCTACCCGGACAGGCTGGAAGAGTTCTATGAGATGTTGGCCTACCACTATGCGAAGAGTAACGATATTTCAAGAGCCTGCCACTACCTAAAATTGTCGGGGGATAAAGCCCGAAAGATCTTCTCATCGTTGCAAGCATTTGAGTTCTACAATGAAGCCGCAAAGTTGCTCAGGAACCAACCTGACGACCATGAAAATAGAAGGCTTCGCCTGGTGGTCATCCAGCCAATGGCTCGTCTCATAACGGTCCTAGGTTCCCCTGAAGGTTCATTTGAACTCCTGACGGAGGGTGAGAAACTGGCAAACGATTTGGCGAAAAAAAAGGCCTTGGCGCATTTCCAGACTGCCCTGGGAATTTTCTACCTTACATCGCTGGGTAATCCAACAAAAGGGAGAGAATATATCGAAAAAGCTTTGGGAGAGGCCGATCTGATAGGGGACACCGAAATCCTTATTCCCGCGATGGCGGATTTGATTAAATTTTCTTCTCTTGAAGGAAGGTACTCAAGCATATGTAAAATAGCGCCAAAGACAATTGCGCTTATCGAGAAGGCACATGCCGAGCTTGAGCATTTTAATCAAGGCTACAATCAATATTCAGTACTACAGGCCCTCTATGGCGTGAGCCTTGCCATCACGGGAAAATTTTCAGAAGGGGAACCGTTTCTTAAAAATGGTTTGTCCTTTGCCCTTGACCTAAACGATTTATTGAGCCTCGGAATGATTGAGCAAAGTTATGGAAGGTTTTATTATGAAAAGGGCGACGCTAAAAACATGGCCAAACACTTGCGATCATGTATTTCGTACTACGAAAAGAGCAAATTCGAAATGCTGTTGGGTGTTGTCTGGGGTATGTTAGGCAAGGCATATCTCTTTCTGGGACAAACCGAATTGGCTCTGCAATGTGCGCAGAAGGGCTTGGATATGCATAAAACCGTAGGTGTATCCCTGTGGTTGGGATATCGTTACACTATGCTTGGCGAAATCCATTTTGAACTGGGCGATTTTGAAAATGCTCTGGACTATTGTAAACAGGCAGTGCCTTTGTGTCAAAAGCACAATGAAAAACCTGAAGAGGCAGTCGCCTTGATAAGCTTGGGTAGAGTTATTGGCTTGACAAGCAGTATTGAATTTGAAAAGGCAAGGAATCTGATTCTCCGGGGAACAAATATTCTTCAGGAACTTGAACAAAGACCACGTTACGCAACAGGTCGTTTCTACCTGGGTGAACTCTACGCACACGCAGGTCAAAAAGAAGAGGCGCTGCAAAATCTTGAACAGGCTGGGACCATGTTCCAAGAAATGGGTATGGATTACTGGCTGGACAAGACACAGGAGGTTATGGCAACGCTGTAGAAAGCGAGGAACCTTTTGCATGTCTTGTGGTTTCAGTAGTTCCCGCAAAACAGCACAATTCCAATATTCCAGCATCGGAATCTATTGGAAGGAACAGAAGTTTACATTTTACAGCCTTCACCTGGTGGATGTTCGCAACTGAATTTTTCGGTCGCTTTATCCGGGTGGACACAAAGTACTGCCCATAAGTTTACAGATTGTATCTGCTTGATTTTGTGGCCTCTTTTCGGCATTGACGGCATAACCCAACGTTTGACTTGACGTCTGAAAGACCTGCGGTTCATGCTGGGGCCGGTGAGAGGCGAAAGTCAGCTTAACGTTATGTCTGTAATAATAGGGGTCAGACCATGTTTATCCACGATCCTTACGTCGTTAGTATCTCAAAGGGGGAAAATATATGACTTATAAAAACATACCAAGACAATCCCTGGGTTTTTTCCCAACGCCGGTGGTCGAGCTTACCAAGTTAACCGAGGCGCTTGACGGCCCAAGAATATTGATGAAGCGAGATGACAATACTGGCCTTGCCTTTGGGGGAAACAAAACCAGGAAGCTGGAATTCATTCTTGGGGATGCTCTTGCACATGGTGCGGATACTATTATTTCTGCGGGTGCGGCCCAATCAAACCATTGCCGGCAAACCGCTGCGGCGGCTGCCAGCCTACAACTTGAATGCCATCTTATTCTCGGTGGGAAAGAACCGGATGTTATTAGTGGTAATCTTTTACTCGATCGAATATTTGGTGCCCATATTCATTGGGGGGGTAAAAATCGTAAAGGAGAAGATATTCCTCAAATTGTTGAAGAACTTAAAAAATCAGGGAAAAAGCCTTATATTGTGCCATATGGTGGTTCAAATGAGCTCGGCGCATTAGCATTTGTAGAGGCGTTAAAAGAGCTGGATCTACAACTTCAAAATTTAAATGAATCACTCACGCATATTGTTTTCGCATCAAGCTCCGGAGGGACACAAGCTGGCTTGATGCTCGGTAAAAAATGTCTCAATGCGGCATTTCAAATAGTAGGAATAAATATTGATAAAGATGAAACAGGAAAGATTCCTTTTGATCAATTCATACTGTCTCTTGCTAATGATACTGCAGAATTCATTGGTAGTCATTATAGATTTTCAGAGGAAGATTTGATTCTTGATTCTAGTTACGTTGGAGAAGGTTACGGCGTGGTTGGCCCCCTGGAGAATGAAGCAATTTCACTTACTGCACAAACCGAAGGCATATTGTTAGATCCCGTATATACAGGAAGAGCCATGGGTGGGTTATTCGATCTGATTCGTTCCGGGAAAATTGCGAAAAAAGATAGCGTCTTATTTTGGCATACAGGCGGTACTCCTGCTTTGTTTGCCTACTCGGACCAGCAGTCTGAAAACAAGGCTGCATCTGGTTGAATCCCCTCTGCTGTTGACGCTTAACTCTAATTTTTTGGAAACAGCAAGAGTCAACGGCAGATCACTGCCGACCCAGTCCACACAAGCCAACAGAAAAAGTCGCGCGGGTGATTAACGACGTTATGTTCCAAAGGAGATAAAATCATGAAAACATTTTTGTGCGGAATATGTTTAACATTATTGCTAACAAGTACCATTTGGGCTCAAGATGCAGATGTTGTCAAAGTTGATGTGTTAGCCAAAACGAGTTCAAGCTGGGATGGTGCAACTCTGCCGGACTACCCAAAAGGCAGGCCGGAAATAACGATTCTAAGGATCAAAATTCCTCCAAAGTTTACATTGCCGCTACATATCCATCCGGTGATAAATGCGGGTGTATTGTTAAAAGGAGAGCTCACTGTAGTGACAGAGGACAAAAAGACGCTACATCTAAAAGCTGGCGATTCCATCGTCGAAGTTGTTAATACGTGGCACTATGGAAAAAATGAGGGTAATGAACCTGCAGAGATTATAGTATTCTATGCTGGTATAAAGGAGAAACCGATTACCATTAAGGAAACCATTAAAAAATAGCGTTCAACGCGTCGTTTCAGTGAGAATCAGAAGTATTTCGAAGCGTTTATCACCGCTCTGCTTCGTGCGTGATTTGCGAAGATGGTTATAGAAAAGTCCAATATATACCATAACATATTGAGAGATGAACAAATGTTAATCTTGGAAGAATTAAAGAATCTGGCAGAAGAAGATTATAAAGCATTTAATAACAAAATAATCCCAACAAAGCAGACGACGCTAGGTGTCCGTTTGCCGATTTTAAGAAAAATTGCCAAAAGGATAGCAAAAGAAAAAGCAATTGAGTTTGTCCAACTAGACAAACAAAACATATATGAAATGATTATGCTTGAAGGATTCGTTCTTTCCCATATGGAAAAATCATTTAAAGAGTTGTTACCGTTCACCGAAACATTTTTATTGAAGGTGGATAACTGGGCGCAGGTTGATTCAACTATTTGCGATTTTAAGAAAATAACAAAAGAAAAAGAAGATGTCTTAGTTATTGTCAAAAAATGGCTGAAATCAGATAAAGAATTCTTTGTCCGCGCAGGCCTTGTCATATTGCTTGCACACTTTGTGGAAAAAGAAAATGTGCAAATGATTTTTGAAATGTCACAAAGTGTTGTTCATACCGGATACTACGTACATATGGGGAATGCTTGGCTTATTTCTTGCTGCATGGCAAAATTCCCCGAAGAAACACTTGTCTTTTTCAGAAACAATACTTTAGACAATAAAACACATAATAAGGCAATCCAAAAATCCCGCGAAAGTTACCGCGTGTTAAATGAGCACAAAGTCATGATTAATGAATTAAAAAGAAAGTCGAGCGGATAAAAATCAGGGGCGTCCTCCTTGCAATTTGATGTGATCAAACGAGAGACGTTCACGCATTCTTATGGCGCAGCAGTTTATCGTTTAGATCGGCTTTGGCCTTTGCCCGGGCCTTGAGGCGCAAGGCATGTGCCTCCATTGTGTTTTTGGGAACTTCCGGTTGGGCCCCGTGGGATTTGCGCTCTAACACCAGTGCACCGCTGGGGCAGGTTGAAACGCACAGACCGCATCCGATGCAACGTTCCGCGTTTAGAACCGCATGATCTTCCGCCATGCTCAGAGCCTCCATCTGGCATCGTTCCAAACAGGTCTCACACCCAATGCAGGTTTCAATGTCTATGCGCGCCACGAACGCTGCTGATGCCATTGCTGCGGGAGAAGGGTGCCTTTTGAGATGCATGAGGATCTGGCAACAGTCCCCGCAACAACAGCAGATATTAACAATTTCCTGAGCGTTGCTTGGCTGAAGCACCAGACCCTCCTCATCCGCCTTCTGCAGGATTTCAAGGGTCTCTTCCATGGTAATCACCCTTCCAAGACCGTTGCGTTCGTAATAATCGGCCCCCCAGCCAAAGATGAGACACGCGTCCATGAGTTTGTCACACCCGCCACCCTTGAGCGCATGTTCCTTGCGGCAGATACAGGGGGCTACCAGAAACTTCTTTTGTTTCCTGACCATTTCTTCGGCCTTTTCGTACGGGAGGACCTCTATGCCGGCATCGATACTTTTCCCCACCGGGATGGTTCGAAGTTGCGGCACATGATCAAAGGCCTCTTTCCCCAGAATGGGCGTATATTCCTCCATATCCCTGACGAATTCCTCATCAAGATCGTTCACATGATATTCCCAGATACCCACAACAAACTGCGATGCCATATAAGCTGGGGGTCTGTTTCCCGTCTCAATACTGAAAATTAAACCCTTTTTCGTCATTTCCTCCAGCAGGGGTGCCATTTCCCGCTCGGTGATGCCGGCCCGCTTCGCAATGACCATGGCCGGTTCCAGTTTCGGTCTCAGATGTACGGCCAGGCTTGCCTCCTCCGGGTTGAACAGTCGTTTAAGGATACGGATCTCAACGCCGCTACGGGTAGCAGGAAAACCCGCCGGCAAACTGTCCAAATGTTCTCTTAATGCACGGTAAACGTCATTCATATCTTATTCTCCTTATCGGGTGTGGTTACACACCTATAGCAGAAAACAAGCGTCAAGACAAAAAAATGCACACTCCGCCGGAAAAATCATGATATCTTTTTCTTGTGATAACCGTATTTTGCGTTTGTGGTCTGTGGGTATAGGGACATCCCTTTTATTTTATTTCCATAAATCCCAGAACTGAGGGAAAGACTTGTTGACGCAGGCGGGATTTTGGATGCGGATTCCCGGGACCTTTAACCCCACCACTGCCAGGCTCATGGCCAGGCGATGATCATCGTGGGGGTCTACCTGAGCGCCGCAAAGCCTTTCGCCGCCATGGACCACCAGAGAATCCTCGAATTCTTCCACCCGTGCCCCCAGCTTGCGCCATTCCACAGTCACCGCATTCAGTCTGTCGCTTTCCTTAAAACGAAGATGACCCACGTTCCGGATGGTGGTCTTCCCCTCGGCGAACAGGGCCACCGCCGCCAGGGTGGGCACCATGTCGGGCATGGCTCCCATGTCCACATCGACCCCCGTGAGCGGCCCGCCCGAAACCGACACCCGATCCGAGTCCCTGTTAACGACACATCCCATGGCCTCAAGGACCTCCAGCAACCGGATATCACCCTGCCTGCCTTGGGGATGGATGTTTTGGGTGGTCACCGTTCTTCCGGTGATCGCCGCACCGGCCCAGAAATAAGAAGCGGACGACACATCCCCCTGAACCGTGTAGTCTCTCGGTTGGTATTGTTGTCCGGCGGAAACGCTGAAACTAGCATACCCCTGCCGTTTTATCCGGACACCGAACGCCGCCATCACATCGATGGTCACATCCACATAGGGTTTTGACACCAGATCCCCTTTTACCGTAATGTCCACATCTTTCCGGGCGTACGGGCCTGATAAGAGCAGGGCCGACAGAAACTGACTGCTGGCATCCCCCGGCAGAGCCACGGCGCCGCCCAAAATGCCGTCGGAAACGATGCGGATGGGGGGACGACCATTGTTGTTTACATAAAGAACTTCCGCGCCCAGTTTAAAGAGCGCATCCACCAGAGGCCCCATGGGCCGCTCCCGCATACGGGGTGTGCCCGTCATGAGAAATCGCCCTTTCACGAGAGCCAGCACAGGCAACAGCAGTCTGAAAGAAGTCCCTGAATTGCCTAAGTAAAGCGCTTTTTCAAAAGGCTGATTCAAGGCATTTTCACCGATCCCCTCCATGACCAGATGAT
>JABGPV010000154.1 GCA_018644785.1 Deltaproteobacteria bacterium
AAAGCAGGTGGTCATCGGCGTTGCCGTGGGATACGGTGATCCTGACGCTCCCATCAATCGTGGCAGATCGGAGAGGGTTCCTCTTCAGGATGTGGTGAAATGGCGGCCTTAGACCCAAAGTTTCCCCTATCCCGGAACGTCTGCGGCCGGGTGGGCGTGGTGTTTTCCTCCGGGTTTTTCGGTTTTTTTGCACACGCCGGATTTCTGGCCGCTTTTCGGGAAATGAGAATTGCCCCTTCGGCATTTGCCGGGGCCAGTTCCGGTGCCATTGTGGCGGCCATGGCCGCTATGGAAATGGGGAATGACGACATCCGTGACCTTTTGTTCAATGTTAACAAGGACGATTTCTGGGATCCCGATCCTTTACCCAAGTTTCTGAAAAGCGCCTTGCGACTGTTTCGGGGATATACCGGCTATCTCAGGGGAAATGGTTTTGTGCGGTTGCTGCAAAAGTTGCCGGCAAAACGATTTGAGGAATGTCGATACCCCTTGGCCATTTCGGCCGTGGATATAAGCCACAGGAAAGAAAAAATTTTTATTAAGGGTGATCTCGTCAATGCCATAAAGGCCTCAGGGTCGGTTCCCATGCTGTTTAAGCCCACGAAAATTAACGGTGCGTTTTATCTGGATGGCGGCATCAGCGGGAAGGCGCCGGTGGAAGCCCTGGCGGATCTTTGTGATCTGGACAGAATCCTGGTCCATTTCATCGCGTCTGAAAATGTCAAAAAAACGGGCAACGGGTTCATGAAGAAACGATTCACCCCCTGGCGGATGCAGCACATCGCCATCAATACGGCCCGAATGGAAGATTATAAAAGGCAGAAAAGGATCGTGGCCATGCGTGGGGTGGAGGTCATTGAAATCAATGCCGGTGCACCATCCATGGGCCCCAACAGTCTAGAGAAAGGGCCGGCTGTTTATCAAGCCGCAAAAGCCTCGGCTTTGAGGGTTCTCAATGGGGTTCTTCTGGATCGGCCACGCGCTGTTTGACATGGATTCCGTATTTTCGCATACGGTTCCAGATCGTCATCCGGTGTACATTTAAAAGTTTTGCCGCCTGCGTCTTATTGCCCCGGCACTGCTGCAGGGCTCTCAAAAGCGCCGCCTTTTCTTCCCTTTCTCTGGGATCGAATGGTTCTTCCGTATCCGGTGGATTATCAGATGAACGGTTGAAATCTTTCGGCAAGTGGTCCATATGGATCACACCGGATTCGGCAATCACGAATGCGTATTCCAGTGCGCTCTTGAGTTCCCGGATATTTCCAGGCCACCGGTATTGCATGAAAAGGTCCATCACTTCCGGATCGATTCCCAGGATCTCTTTCCGGCTCCTTTGCCTCAAACGCTGCATAAAAGCATCCACCAGCAGGGGAATATCATCAACCCGGCTCCTCAAGGGCGGAAGGTGTACCGGTACCACATTGATACGAAAATAGAGATCCTTCCTGAATTTTCCATTCTGGATCAGTTCCGGAAGATTTCGGTTTGTCGCTGTGATGATGCGGACATCCACATTGATGGCCGTGTGATCGCCCACCCGTTCAATCTCTTTCATTTCCAGGACCCGAAGGAGCTTGGCCTGGAGGGATGGGGGAAGATCACCGATCTCGTCGAGAAAGATATCCCCGCCCTGAGCTGCCTCGAAACGCCCCTTCCGGTGGCGGTAGGCGCCGGTGAATGCCCCCTTCACATGACCGAACAGTTCACTTTCCAGAAGAGACGGGTTGAGTGCCGCGCAGTTGAACTGAACCAGAGGGCCTTCACTTCTTCTGCCCATCCGGTGGACCGCCTGGGCCACAAGTTCTTTTCCGGTGCCGCTCTCCCCGGTTATCAGTACCGGCGCATCGCTTTGCGCCACCTTCTCCACAAGCTGGAAAAGCCTTTTCATCACGGTGCTTTTTCCAACCATGCCGCAAAATCCGGTATCATCATTTACTTTTCGGGAAAGCGCCTCGATCTGCCGATCCTTCTTCTCCAACTCTGATGCGTCCTGATATATCTCCAAGGCGCCGATAAGGTGACCTTCCGAATCCTTCAGGACCGATGCATCCTTTTTAACCGAAGAATAGGTTCCGCTCTTTTTCATAAAAAGGCAGCGTTTTCCAGCCACCTTTTCGACTTCGAAGAGCCGGCACCAATGTTGTTTGGTTTCAGATCGGAAAATTTCGCAAACATCGCAGTTTAAAATGGTGCAGGGCGCCCCGACCAATTCCCCTGCGCCATAACCGGTCAGGTGTACCATGGCTCGGTTAACGAAAATTATGGTCCCCCGAGGATCCACCACCATCAAGCCATCGGGAATCTGATCAAAAATTTCTTTGAAATATTGACCAACGGTTGTTTTGTCCATGGGTTCCCCCCCCTGTTCACTCTTTGGCATGTATTTCCGTACGCCTGAATCTGCACATCAATGAACCTCATAAGCAAAATAACACTGAAAGAGGTAAACATTCAACCACGATACGTGTAAATGGGTCCAGTGATCAAGCCTTTTTATCATTTAAGCTTATCGGTTGATTAATCACTTTTATTATTATGGTCAACAAACCGCATTCGCCAAAAGAGAGTCTATATTGGCCAACCTGTTGTTTTAACTACAATTATATGATTTCTAATTTCCATGGCATAAGTATTGCTATTGACTTCGGTAACGTTTGATTTCGAAAAAGGCAAAGCTGCTGAAAGGCAGCGACGCAAAACCACGGATCTAAAGCCGAAGGGCCATGATCGCCGGGTTGCCGTCGCTAATTTCCACTTTCACCGCCTTTTGGAGTCCACGCAAAAGGCGGTTTTCTTTTCGGGAACCCGCCTGCCGGCATAACCATATTACATAGAAATAAGGAGATCCTCCATGAGAAGACCGATTTGCCGCCATCAATACCAGACTGGGTTCATCTTTTGCATGGTCATGTTTGTTTTCGTGGCTGTATGGGTCAGTTTCATCCCTCAGGCTTTTGCTGCAACCCCTTTCCAGGTAAAATGGGCTGAGTGGAAAGCCGGTGACGGGGCGCTTAAAATGAAAGGATACGGTGCTGGAAAGAAAAAACGTGTTCATGTGAAAGACGCCACCAGCGGAAAAAACATAGGAACTACCCGATCAGAAGATGATGGAAAATTTGAATTTGAGAAAGAACACCTGTCCTCTGTGCCCTCTGCGCTGCTAGTGGAGAGCGGCAGCCAGTCGGTAACGATCGGTTTTACCAAGGCAACTCGGAAGCGGGGCGGCAAGGCGGTCCTTATCCGGGAGGCTGAATGGAAAGCGTCAAAGAATAAACTGGTGATTAAAGGCCAGGGGCCCCCCAGAGCCACGGTGGTGATCTTTGCGGCACAAAGCGGATTGGAGCTGGGCAGCACCCGGATAAAATCCAACGGTACCTGGAAAAAAACACTCAAAAATCTCGCTTCGGTGCCTTGCCGGACCCGGATCGAACTGGATGGTGTCGTGGCTGAGATGGCGGTGAAGAATGCCCCTGAAGACTGTGGGGCTGTAACGCCGTCCGCGTCCCTAACGGGAATCAGCATCAGCGGTCCGTCCGAATTGGACGAAAACAGTCAGGCCGAGTATTCTGTCACTGCCTCATACAGTGACGGTTCAACTCAGGATGTTACATCCCTCGCAAATTGGGATTTGACAGAAACCTCCTATGCGGCCATGGACGGCAACCGCCTGAGCGCTCTCGAGGTGCCGAATGATCTTGAGATCACCCTCACCGCCACCTACACGGATGGAGAAGCCACCCGTTCGAAGGCAGTTCAAATCACCATTACCGATGTATCCCCGCTTGCCCCTGTTCTGACGGGAATCAGCATCAGCGGCCCGGCTGAGGTAGCCGAAAACACACAGGCCAATTACATGGCCACCGCCGCATACAGCGATGGTACCACTCGGGATGCCACAACCCTTTCCCAGTGGCAGGTGAACGATTCATCCTATGCTGAAATTTCCGGCAACGGGCTCACCACCTTTGAGGTACCGGCGAACCAGCAGGTACTTCTCACCGCCACCTATGAAGAGGACGAAATCACCCGTTCGGATACCATCCAGGTCACCATTCTGGATCAATCCATCCCCCTGGAAGGCTCCCACGCGAATCGATTCTCCGCTTATGAGGGAACGTCCACGTGTCTGGCCTGTCATACCACGGAGGCCATGGCGGTCCATGCGAGCGTTCACTACCAGTGGAAAGGAAACGCATCCGAGACCGTGGGCCTCAAATCTGGCGACGCCGGAAAACTGGGCGGTATTAACGATTTCTGTATCTATCCCGACATCAACTGGATTGGAAAACTGACCAATGTATCGGGTCAGCCCGTGGATGGCGGCTGCGCCAAATGCCATGTGGGGCTCGGCAATAAGCCCGAACCCACGGCCAGCCACAGCCAACTGGAGAACATTGATTGTTTGATCTGTCACTCCGAAGTCTATAAACGAACGGTGGCAAAAGTGGACGGCGCTTACCGGTTTGTGCCGGATACCGAAAAAATGGGGGTCACCACCCTGCAGGCGGCAGTGGACATTACGCTTCCTTCCAACGGACGCTGTCTCGATTGTCACACCAAGGCAGGGGGCGGAAACAATTTCAAACGGGGCGACCTGGAAGAGGCCCATCGGAACGCCACCCGCTCTTTTGACGTCCACCTGGCCTCGAAACAAAACGGCGGGGCCGGGCTTAGTTGTGTCGATTGCCACACCGCCGCCGATCACCGGATCGCCGGCCGGGGAACGGACTTGAGACCCTGGGATTCCCCCGATGAGATCTCTTGCGAAAAATGTCATGGAGACACCCCCCACGACGATAAAAAGCTTGATAAACACACAAATCGCGTGAATTGTACGGTTTGCCACATCCCGACATTTGCAAAAGTGGCCCCCACGGACATGGATCGGGACTGGAGCCGGCCCGGGGAGCTGAACGAAGCCAAGGGCCTTTATGAACCCTTTAACCGGAAGAAGAGTCATGTGATTCCGGAATATCACTTTTTTAACGGTACGTCTTATTTCTATCAGTTCGGTGATTCGGCCATTCCCGAGGAGAATGGTTTCATCACCATGAGCGCTCCCATGGGCAGCATCTCCGAAGCCGGCGCCAGGATCTACGCGTTCAAGCATCACCTGGGGAATCAGCCTATTGGCAAGATCGATAGCCGATTGCTGCCCCTGAAAATCGGTATGTTCTTTGAAACCGGTGTGATCGATCAGGCGGTTCAAAAGGGCGCGGAGGCGGTTGGCTGGAATTACCAGGGATACGAATTCGCCAGGACCGAACGTTTCATGGGATTGTTCCATGAGGTGGCGCCGTCCGGCGAGGCACTCTCATGCACCGATTGTCATTCCGGAGAGGGCAGAATGGATTTTAAAGCCCTCGGATATTCGCCGAAACAGACATACAACGGCAAGGCCCTTTGCGCCAGCTGTCATAAAGACGAATCGGATGAGTGGAAAGCGGACGAACGTTTCGAAAAAATACATAAAAAACATGTGGACGATAAGAAATACGACTGCAGCAAGTGTCACATTTTTTCAAAGGCCGAATAATCCCCGGGGCTCACTGCCCCGGTTTATCTCCTTAACATCCTCAGGGGGTATGCGGAGCATGTGGACCGCATGCCCTCTCGGGGTCCGGATCCGTGAATGAGGTTGAAAATATGGGGTCCTCTTTACCGGTCCTGATCAGATGTTATGGACCTATGGACCATGTCATATCCGGATTCAAAACAGCTTCCATGGAATAAATCCCCTGGGGAAATAGGATTTGCGCTTCATTGGTAATCATGTCGGCGTCCAGGACTTCTCCCGGTTTGTAATTACCGAAAGTTATCCAATATTTGGGAGAGTCCGGAGAAAACGAGGTCATCATGAAAGGTTCGGCCTGAGTTGCATAAATGGGGGAAGAATTCATCCCAATGCCAACCGATACAAGATCCTGGCCGATATTGGAATCCTGGCTTATGAATAATCGTCCCGGCTGGGGGCCGTACGTCTGATTGACGAATTCCCAAGAACTGCCGTTGCCCGTTAAGGTGATCTGGTTGGATGAAAACAAATCGGTGTTTGCGAATTGGGCCGTTTCGAATAAAATCCCGGGGAGCAGTTCCCCGGTATGAGCCCAGCAGAAGGAATAGTCTTTGGACCAAGTGAAGGTGATATTCGTGTTGGGAAATGCTTTTTTGACAAACCAAGCCACCGGCATAATTCCGTAAGAGCCGGTCTGGTAATTGGTTTGGTAAATGCATATGGGACCTGAGTATTCTGAGCGATTTTGGAATTCGATGGCATACTGTTCTCGGGACGGGTTGACCGTTCCGGCGAAAAAATATGAAAAGTCGGGTATGTTTGCCGATACGGCATTGTCCTCGACAATCCCCCCAATAATATCCCAGTTAATGCCGTCACTGGAATGAATTATGAAAACACCCTCGGTGCTTTGCTCCAAATCAAATGAAATGACGGCAGTGTTCGCATTATAGACGTCCGGATAAGAAAGGCTGATTTGGTATATATCGCTGACCGGCGTCAAGTGGGAAGGGATTGTGTCAAATTCCACCACGGTTCCCTGAATGGTGACATCCATATCGACGGAATTTGGGGGAAAAACCACCGAAACCCGGCCCACATTATAGGTTCCACCGTCGGCTCGGGTTATGATATTGCCTTGACTGATGGAGTCGCTCGAATCGCAGCCGGATAAGAGCAAGGCAGCCAGGAATGCCCTTGCGACCCACAGGGAGAATCGATTGGTTTGACGCCCAAACATAAATTGCACCTTATTGCCCATTTTTCCGCTCCTTTCAGGATGTTTGATAACGATATCGTTGTCTATTGAATATACGGTTCTTCACTCAATTTGAGCCTGTAGATGGAAACATGATCAAATCCCCGGGCTTGAAGATTATTGATGTGTCCCAGGACGACATCGATTTTTTCAAGGGGAAATACGCTTGCCTTGTCAAGACCCACAAAGAGATAAGCATCCTCTTTAACCCGTACATATTCATTGTTGTTTTTCATGATTAGGAGTTCCATGTTCTCCTATCCCTTACAGGCTGAATGGTGATCAGTTGGAACATCCACCCTTTTTACGTGCCGTGATACAAAGGATTTGATGGCATCCGGATACCGGGGGGCCAGACTCGCGCTGCTGTGGTTGGACCCTGTGGCCACAAATAGTTCCGCCCCTCCCCCGGGGAAAGCGTCCCGCAGGCGCCAGGCATGGTGAAGGGGAAAGTTCTGATCCTTTTCCCCGTGGATGATCAAAACCGGTACATTGATGGTTGAGGCAAGTCGTACAGGGCTTATGGCATCCATTTGAAACCGGTAGTAAACGTCCATCCATAAAACGATCATGGGCCCTAAAACCCAACCGAAAACAGGGTTAACGCCCCGGTAAAGGCTGCGTAGGCCTTCTTTCGAACGCGCATAGCACCCTTCAAGAAACAGAAGCCTGATACGATCCGGATGCCGGGAGGCGGCCAGAATGGCGCCGGCAGCCCCGGCGGAATGCCCATACAGGAGGACCGGTTCGTCCAGCCAGTTCAGGATTGCTTCAATATCTTCGGCAAAACGGAACGCAGTCATGGACCGGTTGGGGGTGGAATTTCCGTGGTCCCTGGCGCTGTGAAGCACCGTTTTAAACCCCAGCTCGGCGAAAACCCGGGCCCGACCCGTCATGCGGTCCCGGTTCCGGCTCCAGCCATGGGCCAGCAGAACCGTTCCTCTGGACGGCATATCAGGTTCCACAATCCAGGTTTCCAGCATTCCCCCATCCACTGCGGGAATTTGAATGTCCCTGACATGACCCCAGTCGGGTCTGTCTTGGACCGGCCTGCGGGGAATTTGATGGAGCAGATACGCCAGAAAGAGCGTCAAGAGCAGATAAACCAGAGCGGCAACAATGAGGAACCCCATGAAGAATCGGTTACTCCTTATTTTCGAATTTAACCGTTGTTGAGGGCATCTGATATTTTTTCGGCGGTTGCTTTAATCTCATCCATATCCCCCGGTATAATTTCCCATTTTGAAACGGGAAGATCCGGTCCTCCGGGGACTTTAGGGATCAGGTGAAGGTGATAGTGCATGACCACCTGATTGACGCCTCTTCCGTTGAGTTGAACGCAGGCTACGCCGGATGCCTTCAATGCCTTGTCGATCCCCGCCATCACTTTTTTTGAGGCCCTGTGCACGGCGGCGAGATCCTCGTTGGAGATTTCCGTCAGGTTTGCCGCATGGTTTTTGGGAATAATCAGGGTGTGTCCCGGAGATATGGGATTAATGTCCATAAAAGCGAGAACCTGGTCATCTTCGTACACCTTGAAACAGGGAATCTCTCCGTTAATGATTTTACAAAAGATGCAGTCTTCCATGATTGACCTCCTTGCTCTAATCCGCCAGTTCGTTTTTTTGTAGAATACCTTGAATCGCCAACCTTTCTTCTTCAGGAATGTCAGGTTTCTTTTTAATGTTCATGGACCGCATGACGTCATAGGACCCATCTTCAAAGAGCACCGGGACCTGGGTGACGTAATCGGGATGGTGACAGCAGCCCGGCGCAAAATAGCGTCCGGCTTTTCCGCCTTCTCGAAGGATTTTTCGGGCCCTGTCGTACATCTCCTGACCCATGACCATACCGACCTGCCCACCATAAGCGGCGACCATTTGCCCTGAATCAAAAAGTTTCCTATTTCCCGCCATTGGTTTTTCCTCCGGCCCAGTCTAAGGATTATCGGGCTCTGAAACAACCTGTCCAAGGGGTTGAAGGTTTGGGTCCCCTGATTGATCAATCAGCGATTCAAGGGTTTTCAGGGCATGGGGGATGTAAGCCTCAAAGCGGTTTTTTTTCATGACCTTTGACAGGAATGAAAAGGCCCCCAGGATCTGAAGGTTCCGTTGAATGGCCAGGTAGGGATAGTCCCTTTCAAAGGGACCGGCCCATGCGGGGTTATGGTCTTTGATCCGGGCCACATAAGCGTCATAGATTTGCTGTTTCTGAAGATCCGACAACAGGACGTAGGGGTCTATCAGAAGTGATGCAAGATCATAGGCCAGAGGCCCCAGCCGCCCGCCCTGCCAGTCGATGATGCCGATTTTTTCACCATCCACCATAATGTTTCTGGACTGAAAATCCCGATGCATGAAGAACTGTCCGTCCGCCCGGGACGCCATTTCGGCCAGATGGTCAAAAGCGGTCTCAATCCCGGGCCATGGTCCTTTATGCCCCAGAAATCCTTTCAGAAAAGAATCCCTGAAATAGTGGGCTTCATATTTCTGCATCACGGTTCGGTCATAACACTCGGTCTGAGCGCACCATGCGGGAAGAAAACCCTTTTGTCCCCGGAGTTGCAGGTTAAAAAGGTGCCCTAAAACCCTTTGATAAAGTGGAACAGGGTCTTTGCCCGACAGGACCACGTCCTGAAGGTTTACGGACCCCAGATCTTCCATGATAAACCACCCCTCGGCAAGGTCGTATTGATGAATAACGGGAAGGGGGAGCCCTTTTTGCTGAAGGTGATGGGCAATCATGACGTAGGCGTTGTTTTCACGTTCTCGGGCTGCGGTCTTCGGGGGATTGGCCATGGCAATGAACGATTTTTTTGACACCGGCGTGCTGATACGCCAGAAAACCCGGTGTGAACCGTCACCGGGCAAAGGATCGAAAGAGGGCTTTTTTTCCCCGGGGCAGGCCTTTTTCATAAAAGCCGTGATTTCTTGTTTGAATTTCTGATCCATAAGTGAATAAAATCCCGATGTTATCCGATGACCCCCACCCGGTCCTCCGCCACCTCGCCGGTCGTGGTAACGACACTGTCAATGACCCGGATGTTTTCTTTGACCGTAACATTCCCCCATAAAATGGAACGGGTAACCTCTGCGCCTTTCTCCAGGGAAATGCCGTTCCCCAGGACGGCCCAGTCTTTGAGTCGGGCATCTTCATGAACCCGACAGTTGCGGCCCATCAGAAACGGGGCGCCGTTCAATGTTTCCCGGTTGGCTTCAATATAGCTTTCAATGGTTCCCGCATCCCGCCAGTAATGGTTTTGCATCACATGGCCCCGCAGGGGGTGCCCTCCCCGAATGAGGGCACGATAACATTCCAGAATACAGAAAAAGCGACCCGAAGGAATATGGTCCAGGACCGGGAGGTTCATAATGTGAATGCCCGTAAAGGCTAACTGTCCTGCTTCCGGCAAAGGGTTGATCTCCAGAATGTCCTTTTGGTTGTTGAGTTTGATCTGATTGAAGGGCGCATAATCATGAAGCACCAGCGTCGCCAGATCGCCCCGTCTCTGATGGGTTTCCAAGGCCGGGCCCAGGTCGATGTCCGTCAGGATGTCCCCGTTGACCACAATGAAGGGTTCGCGGTCCCAGAACCACCGGGTTTTCCGGATGCCGCCCCCCGTGCCCAGGATCTCCGGTTCTTCACTGATATGAATCTTCACCCCGAAAGGCCGCCCGCCATCCAGATAATTTCGAATCTGGTTTCGGTGATGGTGGGCATTCACAACAATCTCATCCACCCCTTGGGCCTTCAGCCAGTTTATGGTGTGGTCGATGATCGGCCGGTTTCCCACTGGGACGAGGGGTTTGGGCCTGTTTGACGTGAGGGGGGCGAGCCGGGTGCCTAGACCGGCGGCCAGAATCATAGCTTTCATGGGCCTGTTTTTTCCGTTGCAATTGTTTGTTACTGATTATACATGATGAAGGATCATGTCAATGCTGTTTTCACCAAAAGAAAGGACCGTACATGCATTCCACCCTTGAGCTTTCAGAACTTCACGATCATATGGGCAGTCTTTTTATGGCCGGCATGCCCGGTCCCCGCCTGGATTCAGGGACCGTTTCACTCATTCGAGACAGAGGCCTGGGCGGGGTTATTCTGTTTAAGCGGAATATTGTTGATCCCCTTCAGGTGGCAGCGCTTTGCAACGATCTACAGGAAACGGCGCTGAAATACCATGGCGTCCCCCTTTTTCTGGCGGTGGATCAGGAAGGGGGGCGCGTGGCCCGGCTGGGGGAACCCTTCACCCGTTTTCCCGGTAACAGCGCCATCGGCGATGGTCCCGGTTCCCACGAGATGGCCGCCGTTTTTGGCCGGGTAACGGCAATGGAAATGCGGCTGGTGGGCCTGAACATGAATATGGCGCCGGTACTGGATGTGCCCACAGGGCCGGTGGATCAGCACCTTCAAGGCCGAATGTTCGGGGAGGACCCGGGTCGGGTGGGGAGTCTGGGACAAATTGTCATAAAAGCGCTTCAGGAAAACGGCGTCATGGCGGTGGGCAAACACTTTCCCGGTTTGGGAAAAGCGCGCCTGGATCCCCATGAGCATCTCCCCACCATTGAAGCGAATCAACAGGAAATTGAAACCATTAACCTGCCGCCCTTTCAGGATGCCATTGGGGAAGGGGTTTCCGCCATCATGACCTCCCATGCTTTGTACCCGGGCCTGGACGACCATTCCCCGGCGACCCTCTCTTATCCGATCATCACGGAATTGCTGAGGGACCGGCTGGGGCTTCAAGGACTGATCATAACCGATGACCTGGAAATGGGCGCCATCAAGAAAGATCCGGGTGTGGCCGAAGGCGCGGTAAAAGCCTTTGAGGCGGGAAACGATATTCTGTTGATCTGTGAAGACCAGGGGCTTGTGGGGGAGAGCATGGACAAGTTGAGAAACCGTCTGCTTGCAAATGAGGTGTTGCTTTCAAGGCTTCATGAATCGTTCAGTCGCATCATGGTCGCCAAGGAGAAATTCCTCAAGGGATGGGAGCCTGCTTCTCTGAAAAAAGTAAAGCGCTACTTCAAGGGGAAAATCTGATGTTATCCCATCAAAGTCAAAGAATATTCAGCCTTGTGAAAAACCTCACTTGACGGCCGATTTTTTTTATGATAATCAAAAGTTCTCCAAGAAATCTCTATATTATTTTGAATGTTTAGACGGCAGTTGGGACGGAGTTTATTTCCGAACCTGCAAGAACATCACAACCATATAAGGAGGATTAAAGGAATGGCTTACAATGCAGTAGAAATGGCGGACTGGCAGATTTCCGAAGCTGCCGAAAAAAACATGCCGACCCCTGATGAATGGCGGGATAAATTGGGCCTTAAGCCCGAAGAAATGCTTCCCATGGGAAGACTGGCCAAGTTGGATTTTCTGAAAATTATCGACCGCCTACAGGACAAACCCGATGGCAAGTACATCGAAGTTACGGCCATTACCCCCACGCCTCTGGGTGAAGGAAAAAGCACCACGTCCTGCGGTCTCATGGAAGGTTTGGGGATGCGCGGTGCTAACGTGGGCGGCGCACTCCGGCAACCCTCCGGCGGCCCCACCATGAACGTCAAGGGAACGGCTGCCGGCGGCGGCAACTCGCTCCTGATCCCCATGACCGAATTCTCCCTGGGACTCACCGGCGACATCAACGACATCATGAACGCCCACAACCTGGCCATGGTGGCGCTGACCTCGCGCATGCAGCATGAAAGAAATTACAACGACGAACAACTGGCCCGTTTAACCGGTATGCCGCGTTTGGACATCGACCCCACCCGCATCGAGTTGGGTT
>JABGPV010000155.1 GCA_018644785.1 Deltaproteobacteria bacterium
ATTCAGTGTGTATCCAGTTTAACGCCATTCGGTATCCGACGATCTCTTCCTCCGAGCGGTCACGTGGGCGGATGCCACCGATGACGAGAGGTCGCAGACGTTTTCTCTCAACCGTAACCCCCTCGATGCGATTGGACGATTCAGCACTCTCGATCAATGACATCTCTTTGAGGCTTTCGAGCAACTGCGGAGACTGTTTTTCGTAAAGCTGCTGACGTCCCTTGGATTCGGCTAAGGTTTCCAACAGCCACACGATAGAAAGGGGGAGTTTGGTAGCCTGAAGCCGCGTACCCCTGAAGCTCATCATATTGTGTGCCCTCCTTGAATCTTTCTTTTAATGTCCGGATCCAGAATTTCCCAAAGATACCTTCAACCGGTAAAGCTGGATATGGCACCTTTACATTCATGGGGACATCTTAACCTATTAACTTAAATGAGCTCAACCCTTCTTCCCCCTGGTTCCCATGTTCCGCGTGTAATTGGGGACAGACCACGTTTATTCCCGTTTACTGACAACCGTTTTTTTCCATTGTGGAAAGCAGCCATTCGGACAACCTCCTGGACATAAGGCCCGCCCGATAAAAAATAAAGCAAGCGTTAACGGCAGACTTGCCCCCGTCAGAATCATCCCCATCAAAATTCCTCAGCCCGGTTGTCAATCCTCCGGAAATGCTTCCTCATACAAACCACAGAGCCCGTCATAATATCCCCAGCCGATGCCATTGGCTGATTCCATAATATTTTGAAGTCTGGCTTTAAAAACCTCCCGTTCTTTGGGGGGAAGTTCTAAAACAGTCTCAATGGCATATTCATACATTTCCAGCATGGCATCGTAGAAATCTTCATCAATGTCACCGTAGCTCAACGTGAAATTGTTACCGCATTCCACATAAAATGTCCTCAACTCTGCTTCATCAGGAGGATCATCAACCGCTTTGGCGTATCGGCTTATGGCATCATTAGCTTTTTCAATCTCTAAGGGTTCACCATCTTCAAGATAAGGATGAATTGCGTCTTGAACGATCTTTTTGTATGTTGCCAAAGGATTTTCGCCAATTGAAAATCGTGTCAAAAGAAAGTTTTTATTGTCTGATGACAACCCATATAGTTCATGTATCAGTTCAGTAAACTGCGCTTTGTCGAATTTACTTATTCTTTTTTCTATGTCTTTCCAAACCGGTTTCTTTTGTCTCTTTTTTCTTGCCATATTGAGTATCTATCCACCGAACATATAGAACACGGGGACAGCCTATATTTTTACATTTAAGCCGCTCACAAATGACGTATCTCCAAGCCGTCAAAATTCCGAACCAGGTATTCCGCCACCAGTCGCCGATGGCAGTGTTCCGGGGTGGATTCACTGCAAAGAAGGCAGGCGTTTCCAAGCTCTTCGGATGAAACCGCTTTTTCCGCCTGCCGCCTTTCAAGCAGTTCCAGAAACCGCCTCTCGTATGTTCCCCAGTCCATTTCCTTCTTTTTGTACCCATCCAGGATTTCTTTCGTGGGTGCCAGGCGCGGCTCATGCCGGTAGTCGCAATCACAAATTTCCTTCAGAAAGTAAGCCAGGTCATCCCGCTTGGCAAACCCCGCAAGCTGGGAGATGTTGTTGAGCCGCACGTCAATAAGTCGCTTTATGCCAGCCGTTCGCAACTTTGTGAAAAACGTCTCCGCGGACTTTTTTGTAAACCCGATGGTGAAAAGTTTCGCTTGCTTCATGATGCTCCCCTTCCCTCTTCCGTTCCTGTCTTTTCTTCATTTACATGGGCAATCTTCTGTCCTTGAACGTCGTATACCCGATCCATCATCTGTTCCGATGATGTAAACAAATCCGCTTCCGGCAGCTTCAACAACCGGCGCAGTCGGGCCATGGCATGTTCATGTTCTTCAATGCTGCCGTCGTCCAGGATATGCCGCACACCTACATCATCCGCCGCCAGCCTCCGACAGACCAGTATGGTCCGGTGGCACATCACCGGGTCTTTTTCAGAACACATCAATGCGATGCGGTACGACTTCATGCCCTCTTTTACACGCCTGATCCCTTCATGGAACAGATCCGTTTCCGCCAGAAGGCCGTATTGAACCCTTCCGTTTTCATAACAGCCCGGATCATCGCTTCGAGGTCCCAGTCCCTTTCCGAGATACACATAGGCCATGCTGTGCTTTTTCAGCTCAGGCTGAATGACCTCCCGGTTGAATTGGGGGTTGTAACTGCTGTACGGACTGGAACGAACATCGCACACCGCCGTAATTTCATTAAGCTTCAGCAATTCAATGAACCGTTCCGCAGTGTGTATTGAATGGCCGATTGTATATATATTTTTTTCCATGATCCGTTATTCCTTAAACCCGATAACCCCGGCCACCAGTTTATAGCAAAAACCCTTCAGCGGTTCTCCCAGACTAATGCAAAGATAAAGCGGCCGGTCTTCGATCTTGTAACGCCCTGGGGCTCGATCTGCATAGATATTTTCCACAAACGGATCAGTCACAGAAAGGTTGTAAGTATCCCCGTTATACAAAAATTCCGCACGTATCCTTTGTTTAAAGGTCAAACCTGTCGCCAAAACCAGGCAAAAATCCCGGGGTTCTATCAACACCAAAGACGATTCACACCGTTCATTTGCAACTTCAATGGGAATCCTGTCATTCATGCCGTGCACACTGTGGTGTCCGTTTTCCCAGAGGGTGTCGACATGGTCACAGTAATCAACCAATTCTTCAGGTTTCAGCCGTCCCTTCTTTTCCCACCTTCTGCCGCCATCCACCAGGCAGTTTTCCGCCTGGTAATAATGGGGCAGCGGCTTCTTGATAGCAATTGTGACAATGTCCAGGAACGCGGGCTTTTTCCCGTCTTCCAGCTGGATTGTTTTTAAAGGAAGCTCACCCATCGCACTGGCGCTGACCGGACGAAACCAGGGCGATTCCGGATCGTTCGACCATTTTTTTCCAGCAACGCAATAGCCCTTATACTTTCGAGATACCGCAAAACAAACCATTGATTTTTGAAAAGGGTCTTTCGGATCCGGTTCAACGGGAGCGTATTCCTGCCGGCATTTCAGATTCAGCTTTTTGATTCGGCTTTTTATGGCACCCCTGGTTCTTCCAAACAAATTGGCAAGTTCCAGAATAGAGACCCCACTGCGACAGCTCTGTTCAAGCTTGCGATCATCGTCTTCCGTCCAGGGCGCGTAGGCCTCAGGATGCTTTTGACGCGCCTTTTTAACGTAGGGGTTTAAATCTTTAGCATCCTTCTCTGCTTCACTCAATATAAGGGGCGCCATGCGCCTTGCGTACTCGCATATCTGGGAATCGTCTTTATAATGGGCATTGACAGCTTCAAGACTTCCCAACGCTTGAATCTTCCCCCTTATAAAAAGAACCACTTCAGGATCAGGTTTCCAATCCGTTGTCAGGTCTTCACCATCAGGCGCCTTCTCATGGGACGTATCGTATTTCCCCATGGTAACATGCGCTTTGTAAGCCCAAACCGTTGGAGGGGAAACCCCAACCGTACCGGCAATTTCGGCAGAACTCAGATTGCCGTCTTTGAGTAGTTCGATAATCTGTTGCTTTTTCGCACCAGACTCGTCCGCTGAATTTTCATCCTTTGCATCCGCGTCCCCAGCGTCTCCTTTTCTTTCAATATAGGCCGCAATATCGGTATCCTCACCCCGAATACAGGCCATAAATATTTCGGCGTACTTTTGGGCTTTTGTCTCCCCCACCCCATTGATCCTTAAAAATTCTTTAACATTTGAGGGTTTGAGTAACGTCATTTCTTTTAAAGCTTTGTCTTGAAAAACGATATAGGGCGGAAACCCCAGGTATTTTGAAATATCCAACCTGAGTTTTCGAAGTTTTTCAAAAAGCGCCTGGGGCTCTTCTTCCAAAAAGGCCTTCTCAGGAGTCCTTGGGGCGTCTTTTCGAATGCGCTTCTTTGAAGGGGCCAAATCCTTTCTGAAAAAAACATCCCGCTCTCCCCTCAATACCGCCCAACTCTCCTCCCTCAAACGAAAACCGCTGATTTCCCCCATATCAACGGAAAGTAGACCCGCTGAAAGGAGCTGTCGAAAAACAGACATCCAGGTATTTTTGTCCAACTCTTGACCGACACCGAAAGTTTTTATGCTATCATGCTTCCATCGTTGAATCTGTGGGGTTTGTTTGCCCATGAGCACACTGGTCAAATACCCGGCACCAAACCGCTCACCCGTACGGTATACACAGGATAATGCTTTCTGCGCGGCCACCGTGCCGTCCCAGGTCTCAACGGGGTTCAAACAATTGTCACAACCGTCACAGGCGCCACCATGTTCTTCCCCGAAATAATTTAACAGAAGCTTCCTCCGACAAACCACCGATTCACAGTACCCGAGCAGGGCTTCGAGTTTTTGCCGAAGGACATTTTTGAATTCATCGCTACCTTCAGACAGCTCGAACAATCGCCTCAGCGCTGTGACATCCGCGAGTGAATAGACCATCCACGCATCAGCCGGCTGTCCATCACGGCCCGCACGCCCCGTTTCCTGGTAATACGCTTCCATGCTGGAGGGCAAATCCACGTGAGCAACAAACCGAACATCGGGTTTGTCGATACCCATACCGAATGCGATAGTCGCCACCATCACCCGCGTGCTGTTCTCCTGAAACCGCTTCTGGTTTCCCATGCGCACCTCCGGGGGTAAACCGGCGTGGTATGGCAACGCATCAACACCCTGCTGAGACAACCATTCCGCGATGCTTTCAGTTCTTTTGCGGGTCCTCGCATAAACAATGCCCGATCCCTCCGCATGTTCACTGCGGATGAAATCAAGCAATTGATGCTTATCCCTGTTTTTGACCCGCACATGATAACGAATGTTGGGCCGGTCAAAACTGCTGATGAATACCTTTGCGTGACGGAGCTCAAGTTTTTCGAGGATATCTTTCCGCGTAACCTCATCTGCCGTCGCCGTGAGTGCTATTCGCGGGGTATTCGGAAAGTTATGGGTGACCTCATTGATTCTCAGGTATTCCGGCCTGAAATCATGGCCCCACTGGGAAACACAATGGGCTTCGTCAATGGCAAAAAGCCCCGGTTTAACAAGCGTAAGGAAGTGCTGAAAATCCGGTGTGAGGAGTCTTTCCGGCGCGACGTAAAGAATATCCAGGTGACCGTCCGCAACCCTTTCCTGAACCGTCCGGGCCTGTCGAAACGACAGAGTAGAGTTCAGACAGGCAGCCTTGACGCCATTTTGCTGAAGTGCCTTGACCTGGTCTTCCATCAACGCAATCAACGGTGAGATAACGATGCCCACACCCTCCTGCTTCAACATGGACGGAATCTGGTAGCAGATGGACTTCCCGCTGCCGGTTGGCATCAATACAAACGCATCATCTCCCCCCAGAACGGTCTCGATAATTTCCCGTTGATTTTCCCTGAAACCATCATAGCCAAAATATTCATTTAAAATCTTGTCCGGCCCAGGATAAATTTTGGTACTTTTAAGTTCCAAATTTTGCGGCCCTTTGTAACTCCCTCGTTCCCAGACGCTGCCTGGGAATTCACTTCCGGACGCTCCGCGTCCTCACACCCGGCAGATTTCTCGAACCTCAGACAATGCGCTGATCCCCGCCGAAATCCTGTTTCTCCAACACATACCCCAGCCACACATCGCTCTTTCTGATTTTAGAAATAGCCCGGGAAAAATCCACCACTGCGAGGTTAAGGTTCTCAAAAACGGCCCTGAGAGCCCCATCCTTCCAGAGGTAAAACACCCGACCCCCGGCACCGTCCCGAGTCTTCACGCCTTCTTTCAGGGTGAGTAACACATGGCCTTCAGGGTTCAACGCCTGCGCGATATTTGAAAGTATTTTTGAAAACGGCTCGTGCGGCACATGCACCAGTGCCCCCACCAGCAGGATTGCATCCACGTCCATGCCCGAAAAATCATAACCCTCAAAATCCCCTTCCAGAACCGGACACCCCGAATGCTCCCTCGCCAGTGCAGCCAGCCCTCCGGACCGCTCAAACCCCGTGGGCCGGAACCCCCGGTCTTTCAGCCACCGCATGTCCCGCCCGGAACCGCAGCCCACATCCAGGATGCTGCTGCCGGGAGTCAGGCAACGCACCAGTGGTGACAGAAAATACCGGCAGTCTGCTCCTGGTATTCTTGATAGTTTTCCTGATAATAGTCTTTCATGCAACACCCGTGTTTTATGCTTTACCCGTTCCCCCGGACAATTCGCACCTCCCTTGGCCCGGCCGTCACCTGGAATCCACCCCTGTAACCCTCAAAAAAGAGCGCCGTGGCGGCGGCCTTAATCCTGGCGGGGAACCGGGAGGGGTCATCGTATCTTCTTGCGGTCCAGGCCGAAAACCGGCCCGGATTTTCTATTTCGATCTCCATGGCCCCGGTGTACCCGCTTTTCTCGAAATGCAGGGTCCACTCCCTGCCGCCGGGATCTTCCGACAGTATCCGGCGAAACTGCGCCGTAAATCCGGACTCCGTATTGGCGGCATATGGGATTTCCACCAGGATACCTCTCAGGTCCGGGCCCTTTTGGGGCAGGGCCAGAATCAACTCATTTTTCCCCGATGCTCGCAGGGTAAAAGCGGTCTCACCCCTTTTGAACCGTTTTCCCAGGAGTTGTCTGAGCGCCTGAACCACCCGACTTTCAGGATTATAAACGATTCCGTACTCTTTTCCATTTTCGGACCGCCTGAAAAAAACGCCGTACGTATCACCATTGATCCTGATTTTCAGGTTTCTTTCTTCACCCGGTTTCAGTGGATTCTCTGAATAGAAAACACATGCGAAATCACGCCTGACCGAAAACCCGGTTTTAAGAAGCGCTTCATCATAAGGCACTTCAGCCACACGCCCCTTTCGGGAGAAATACCTCACCAGCCCGAACCGAACCCGGTCCTCCACCAGTTCCCGAAAAAGTGAATCCTCCCAGTAGGGAACCATGTCCGGTTTCAATGCAAATGTTCCCGCTTCCCGATCCAGGATAAACCAGTCCGTATCAGTGTTGCTCAAATATTTAAGTGGCATCTGGAGCAGTTTTGCTTTGACCTTTGAAAGAAGAAAATGCTCGGGATCAGCGGAACCGGCCAGGTCGTCATAATCAAAGAGCCTCTCTCGGTGCCCAAGAAAGTACCCGCGAAAGCCCACTGCGATATCGTCCACGCGCCAGGAATTCCCCGCCAGTTCCAGAAGACACGTGAGCACCACCATCTTATAGGATTTCACCGGGTTCAGACCCGATTCCAGGTGATCGAGAAACACCTCGCCCGGTGTACCCAGAAGTCTCCGTTCCCGCTCATCGAGATCCCCTTCACACGCAAGCTTCGCCTGCAGCCAGTTCCCGAAATGCCGGATGAACACGTAGGGGTCCACATGATATGCATTGTCGAGGAAATCCGTGAGGGACGGGGAAACACCCTCCAGATCGCCCCGGATATCATTGTAAAGGGATTTGAGCCTTTCCCCGATGGGGATACCGCCGTCGAGGATAGTCCGCATTTCCCGATCCCAGATGCGTTTCACCTCCAGGTCAGAGTCCAGGTAACACCCCTTTGGAAGTGTAACACCGGGTCCGTCGGTCATGAACGCCGCCCTGTCCGCCGCAAATTCCTGCATGGACGTGTAGCCGCTCAAGGCCAAGGGCGCCACATGCGCCTTTTTAAAATTCCCCACGAAATCGATGACCACCAGGTAATCTTTTCCGGGCGAGTTTCGAAGTCCCCGGCCCAGCTGCTGGAGAAAGACCGTAAAAGACTGGGTGGGCCGCAGAAAAAGCACATGAGTCAAGCCCGGGATGTCTACCCCTTCGTTGAAGATGCTCACGGTACAAATCACCTGGAGCGGATCGTTTTCGTCCTCAAGACGGGCCAGTGCCGCAGCTCTTTCTTCCCCCGGATTATCTCCTGAAAGTGCCAAAGACGCGATACCATGGTCACGGGTCAATCGTTTCGCCGTATAGTGCGCATGGGAGACCGAACTGCAGAAGGCCAGCGCCTTGATCTTCCCGAAACTGGGAAGGTACTTCCGGAGATTACCGGCAACAATGGCGGTGCGGGTGTCGCTGCTGAGCGCCCGTGTCAATTCTTCATCGTCGTAGTGGGTGCCACGCCAGGCGATCTGCCGGTAATCCGTTTCGTCATGGACGGCAAAGTATTGAAAAGGGCAGAGCCACCCCCTGTCCACGGCATCGAGCAGCCGCACTTCATAGGCCACATTGTAATCGCACAGGCGCAGCACATCCCTGCCGTCCATGCGCTCGGGCGTGGCTGTGAGGCACAACAGAAAACGGGGTTTGAAATGCTTAATGGCTTTCAGATAAGTGGGTGCCATGCCGTGGTGGAACTCGTCAACCACCAGATAATCGAAATATTCCGGCGAAAACCGGTCCAGTTGCTCAGGACGGCTCAGGGTCTGGATCATGGCAAAGACAGCCCGGGAGCCGTTTTGAGCATGCTGCCCCGCCCCCAGGATCTCCCCGAAAAAGTGATCCTTCAAAACACCTTGAAACGTTTCCCTGGATTTCAGCAGGATATTTTCCCGGTGCGCGATAAACAACATGCTTTCAAACCCGCTCTCCCGGTAGTCGAAGGCTGCCAGATGGGTTTTTCCCACACCCGTGGCCGCAATGACGGAGGCCTTTTTGATCCCCTGCCCTCTCATACGGGAGAGGTTCACGAGAGCTTCCCCCTGAGCCGGATTTGGCACAATTTCATCTTCAGGCGCATCCATTGCGGACGGTGCTGTAACAGGGGCCGGCGTCACAGTCGTCTGGGGCCAACCCTCCGCGGGAGGATCAAAAACATCCCCCCTCCCTTTCTCCAGTTCGAGCCACCGTTCCCCGTAGGCTGCAAGGAACGCATCGGAAATTTCCACGGATTCCTGATCCCAGTACCGTGTGAACTCGGAAAGGGCCGCTTCAAGTGGAGATTGCGCTTCAAAACGGATATTCACTTCATGGGCGGAAAAGTAATTCCACTCCACATTTTTCAAAAAACCCGCTCCGGTAAAATTGGACGAACCGATCAGTAATGCACCGCCTCCATCCCGGTGGCGAAACAGCCAGGCCTTTGGATGGAAAGGCGGAGGTGTTTTATCAAAGGGAATTTCAGGCGGATGATATGCCCTTACCTGTATGCCCGGCACGGTATCCCTCAGGTGCACCAGGTAATCGGGCCGGTTGAAGTTGCCCATGGTGGAAGTGAGGACTTTTAGTTCACCGCCTTCTTCCATAAACCGGATAAATTTAGGAATGAACAGGTTGATGACCCCAGGGTAGTAGAAAACGGATGCGATCCAGACCCTGTCACTTGCTATCATCTCCTTTTTGATCAGATCCACCATCTGCGCTGCGTTATGGGGCGTGAACAGGAGAGACGGCGAATACCGAACGGCGTCTTCGTCAATCTCCCCTCGCCGGCGTGACTCGAAATCTTTTAAAGATTTCTCCATGGCGGCTATCTGGAAAACTGTCGATCCGGGCCCACTTCCAACATCTTGAGGCCGGCCAGGATGGATTGAACGGTTTCAGCGGATCGATCCAGAACGGCAACGGGGTCGTCCTGTCGCCATGCATCATGAAGGTTTTGAGCACTCTTTAGGATTTGAGATCCGATCCGGTCTTTGGCATCGTCTTTCAGTTGGCTGCCGTGAGCCGGGTCGGTTTCTTTGGATTTGTTCTTTTTGTCTGGCATAATACGTGCGTGGCCATTTTGTATTTTAACTGTCTCCAGCTCCAATAGATATGAACCGTCCGATTTCTACACCCTTGCCAAATTCACCCACCCCTTCGAATGTCTTCAAACATGGGAACAGGCATGGGGTATTGAAGTCGCCAGACCACCCGGATGGGCCGGTCGCTTTGGGGTGGGGACGCTGGTAAAAAAATAAAAATCAATTTGTTCAACCGATGCCCGTTTTGACCGGCAATGGCCTTTCCCCTTTCAACTAAACGGACGCGGCGCGTCCCGGGTACGTTCCCACGCAGAGTATGGGAACGAGGGAGCCCGTCACGCAAGCCGCTAACGGTTGCTTCTTCCAGAGCCGCTGCCAGATCCTTTGCCTGAACCATCCTTTTTGCCTTGACCAGATCCCGCGCCATAACCCGAACCATCCTGGGGACGTTCTCCGGTGCCGGTCCCGTCTTTGGCACCGTAACCTTTGCCTTTTCCCTGGCCGGAACCGCTGCCGTCGCACTGCCCGGAACCGCCGCCTTTGCCCCCTCCCCCACCACCTCTGCCGCCTCCACCACCCCGGCCGCCGCGGGCCAGAAGGATGTTCATGTGGTTGTTGGGGAGATCAGCGGCCATTCGGGAGGCGGGTTGGGTTCTGGACGAAAACAAGCCGTCGGTATCACTCGGGCCGGTATCCGCGATTGCGGGTGTTCCCCAGGAGATGAGGGCCATGCTCAGTCCCATTCCAAGCACTTTTACCCATCCTGTACGCTTTCGCGAATTTTCGGTTATCCATTTCATTATTGAGCTCCTTTCCGTGCCCCCGGCTGCACTGATCGGACGTGGCGCGTCCCGGGTACGTTCCCACGCTGGAGCGTGGGAACGAGAATAGCCCTAGCTAAGAAAAACAAAACCCCGCTCTCCATCTGTTCTAGAGTAACGGGGTTTTAAGCTCGATTAAAACCATTCTTAATCCTCTTTTTTTCATTGAATCAAAGAAGGGATACTGGTTTACGAATTCTCTATAATCTTGCCTACTCTTAACTAGTCATTAAGTCAATATATATATTTGATGCCGAACGCCGATTTATGACCGTTGCCCCGATTGCCCAGGGCCACATCCAGCATCAGGTGTTCCAGGCTCACGGTGTATGTTGAGAGCAATGGGAAAAGCGCCAGATTTTTGCAGGACTGCTTCCGGCCGACTTTCATCTGTTCCAGATAATTCTTGATAACGGCATCCATGTTCGTGTCTCCTTTCCTGATGTTTGGAACCATTATAACCGGTACGTTTGTCAGATAAGGTCACAGGGGAAGACGTTTTTTTAGAAAAAATCACAAAGATAGAAAAATATTGAGCCGCACAATAACGGTTCTTATAGGGAAAAAAGGGATGTTTCGGCATACATGAAAAAACAGGGGGGATTGACTGGCGGAGGTGTTTCTACCGGAAATCAGTATTGTGCACCCGGAATTATGGTGAAAGTCAATTTGTTCAACCGATACCCGTTTTGACCGGCAATGGCCTTTACCCTTTCAACTAAACGGTCGCGGAATTTACACTGATGATTTTATGGTGCTACGCAACTTCTATGCGCAGGCTTTTACCAAGAGCTTGAGCAAATTTCTCCAATGTTGACAATTTGATATCTTCAGCGTGATTCTCAATACGTGAAATGGCTGTTTTTTTTGTGTTGAGTTTTTTTGCAAGTTGTTCTTGCGTCAGACCAGCTTCTTCCCTCGCAACTTTGAGCATTACACCAATTTTAAATTCTTCGTACCCGGATTCGTAACCCTTGGCGAATACTGGATCACTAGACTTGCGGTTGGAAACATATGATTTTAATGTTTTCATTTTATTTTCTCCTCTCTAAGTAATCCTTCTTTCTGGCTTCCGCGATCTTGATGGCTCGGGGAGGAGTTTTCTGAGTTTTCTTTTGGAATGCGTGGTTGAGGACTATGAGCTTGGGGCCGTCAAAAAAGCCGAGTAACCGGAATATGTTGTTTCCTGCCACGACTCTCACCTCCCAAATACCATCGGTATGGACAAGCTTTTTGAAATAGTTCGATGGTATGGTCGGCAATTCTTCAATTAACCTCAAGACCCATGTTGTTTTCTGCGCTTGCTTCGAAGACAGCGACTCCAAAAAATCCTCGACGGGACAATTGCCTGATGCCGTTTCATAAAATATTATCTCACGTATCATGTCTTGTGCATGTTAACATGTAAGTTAACTTTGTCAAGGAGAATTTCGTTGTAGGTGGGGAAGCTGGTAAAAAAGTAAAAATCAATTTGTTCAACCGATACCCGTCTTGACCGGCAATGGCCTTTCCCCTTTCAACTAAATGGACGCGGAGCGTCCCGGGTGCGTTCCCACGCTGAGCATGGGAACGAGAAAGTCGATGGGGAGACTGCATGGTTTAGAGGCCTGAAGGGCCGTGACATACCAGCCCGGGGCGACGCCCCGGGAATAACAGGTTACAAGGTTGTTGAGCCCTGTAAGGGCGTGACAGTAACCATTATGTTAACAATCTTGTCAACAATCTACTCGAATTCGATCGTTGCAGGCGGCTTGATGCTGATATCGTACGCCACCCTCGACGCGCCGGTGTGCGCGGCAATTTTCTTGCCTATCGCAAGGAGCGCCGCCTCGTCTATCCGGACCGGACGCGCCAGCTTGGCGGCCGCGCTCTCGACCGCCCGCATGCCGACGACATACCTGGTTTTCGGGGCATCATTCTCGCAAAGCTCGAGAAGAATGCGCGGAAGCTCGAGCTTACGCCACGCCTCGACACAGAGCGCGTGCAGTTTGTCATAGTCCATATGGCCGTCGACCGTTATCCACGAGACAGGTTTGTAG
>JABGPV010000156.1 GCA_018644785.1 Deltaproteobacteria bacterium
CAAAAGCATATAAGGACTCTTGGTGTTTACGTCAAAGTAATCCGATGCCTTTTCCTCCAGCACTGATGGTGCGAAAGGTCTGAATGATTCCCGAAATTTTATTTTGAGGTTCATCACCCTCTGGATTTCATCGCTTCTCGCATCGCCAAGGATGCTTCTGGCCCCCAGCGCCCTTGGGCCGAACTCCATACGTCCGGCCATATATCCGACGATCTTACCCTCCACAATTCCGGCGGCGATAGTCCGGGCCCTGATTTCCGGATCCAGTTCAACAAAGGGGTATCCCCGTTTTTCCAGGTAGGCTTTGATTATTTCGTTTGGGAAAGCAGGCCCCAGATAGGGAGACCTGAGGTGGCTGGCATTTTCAGGGTCAGGCCTGCCATTTCCGAGGTAGCGGTGCCAGACCGAGAGTGCCGCGCCCACGGCCCCTCCGGCATCCCCTGCGGCCGGTTGTATCCAAACCTCATCGAAATCGCTTTCGCGCAATATTCGCCCGTTTGCCACACAGTTCAGGGCCACGCCCCCCGCCAAACAGAGTTTCTTGAGCCCTGTCTCTTTGTAAACCTGTCTGACCATTCTAAGAATGATCTCTTCGCATATGGCTTGAATGCTTGCTGCCAGATCCATTTCTCTCTCGGTAATGTCAGCCTCGGGTTTTCGGGGTGGACCGCCGAACAGTTTTGAGAATCGTCGGTTGGTCATACGGAGACCGCCCAGAAAATCAAAATACGCCAGATTCAGACAGATGGAGCCATCCGCTTTCAGGTCCACAATCTCGGAAAGAATGAGATCTTTGTAACGGGGCCGGCCGTAAGGGGCCAGCCCCATTAGCTTATATTCACCTGAATTGACTCTGAAGCCTGTAAAATAGGTAAACGCAGAATAGAGCAACCCTACGGAATTCGGAAAATGGAGCTCTTTCATTAGTGAAATCTGATTTTTCCGACCGAACCCGTAACTCGCAGTGGCCCACTCGCCCACGCCGTCAACGGTAAGAATGGCAGCCTCTTCAAAAGGAGAGGGATAAAAGGCGGACGCCGCGTGGGATTCGTGATGTTCCGTGAACAGAACTTCTTTTTCATAACCGATTTCCTGGCGGATTACTTTGGGTACGTGGAGTTTCTTTCCAAGCCACAGGGGAATTGCTTCCAGCCAGGATCTGAGCCCTTTTGGCGCCACGGAAATGTAGCTCATGAGAAGGCGGTCAAAAGTCAGGATTGGCTTGTCATAGAAAACAACATAGTCAAGATCCTGAACTGAAATGCCCCCTTCTTTCAGGCAGTATTTGATGGCCTTTGCCGGAAATCTTGGGTCATGTTTCTTTCTGGAGAATCGCTCCTCCTGAGCTGCGCCTGCAATCAGGCCATCCCGCAGAAGACATGAAGCGCTGTCATGGTAAAAACAAGAAATACCCAGGATATTCAATTTAGCAATACCCTCCTCAATCAGAATCATATGAAAAAAAACAATGCAACATTGCTATTGTGGTAATGTAGTATAAAATCACATTTCATGGAACAAATTTAATTGGGATGTATGGATACTTCGGAGAAATCACAATGGTAAAGGATAGCGAAAGGAGGAAGATCCAAACTATGGAAAGAATGCGGAAATCAGCGTTCTCTCCACGGCTTCCCAAGCGCAAAGTCGTAGTCTTTTCCACCATTGTCATCTGTTGCAGCATCCTGATGACTCTGGCTTTAGGCGAACTCGTGCTCCGTTACAGGGAACGGTCCGGACAGGGACACGAACTTCTTGATCCGGGGTTGATTAGATACGATAAAGCCCTGGGCTGGAAACTGACGCCCCACTGGCAGGGCCATCATCGGCACCGGGACTTTCTAGCCAGCTACCAAACCAATCGATACGGCTTTCGCGGAGAATTCCCGCCGCTGGGTGACCATGTTGGGCGCCGGATCGTCTTTCTGGGCGACAGCTTCACCTTCGGGTTTGGTGTAAACGACCATGAAACCTTTGTACACAGGGTGAATGAGAAGGCGACGGGAGATCAGTATTTGAATTTCGCCATCCCAGGTTTCAGCACCGACCAGCAATATCTCCTTCTGCGTCAGCGGGTAATCAACTTCAGACCCGATGTTGTGGTCCTGGTCACCTATTTGGGAAACGATCTTTTTGACAATCTGCTTCCTTTCCCGCTCCAGGCAAGCCATGGAAAACCCTATTTCAAGTTTTCCGGAAACCGGCTTCTCCTTAAAAACTCCCCTGTCCCCACAGCGGTCAAATCGAAAGAACAGGCTGCCCTGGATCTGCATCAAGTGGTCATGGGGGAGCCCCCCACGCGTCGAGGAGGTTTGTTTGGCCTACTGGAAAAGATGAAGCTTTTTCAAATGGCAAAGGGCATCTTCCGTTCGGATAATAGGGATTTGTTCACTCTCTTTAATACACGCTTTCAACCGGCGCTCAAAGTGTACGAGGCCTTGTTAGATCAGATGGCCATCCTGTGCCGACGAAATAATTCGGAATTGCTCGTAATTCTGATGCCTGGCAGGTCCCTGGTAGAAAGGCCGGGATCCCAATCGGCCCAGTTCCAGGAGTATCTTCGGGAAAAAATTATCGAACTATGCAAAAGGCTGCATATCCGCCTTATGGATCTTCCCCTTCATCTGAAAACAGTCCACATGGAGACGGGGGAAAAATTCCATTTTCCCAACGACGGTCACATGAATGCCTTGGGACATATGGTAACTGCAGATTACATTCGAGAAAAGCTGAAAATTGTAAAATGAAGAGATGCGCTTCCACCTACCAGGTAAATATAATGGTAAAGATCCCCACAGCCCAGCAATAGGGAGCAAAATAGTAGAAATGGCCCTTCTTAACGATTCCCATGAGGAGTGTCAGAGCCACAAAACCAACCAATGCGGAAGATGCAAATCCTAAGATAAGCGGTACAACCCCTACCCTTGTGATGGCCTCCATGTCAAATTGCAGGACAACGGCCCCGATAATCGCCGGTATGGAGAGGAGGAAAGAGAAACGGCCCGCCAATTCCCTGTTCAGACCTAAGAGCAGGGCACATACGATCGTGGAACCCGAGCGGGAGATGCCGGGCATGATGGCCAGGCCCTGGGCCGTGCCAATGGCTAGAGCTATCAGTGGCCCCACCTGTGTCAACTTTTCGTGGGCCTTGGGGATGAGCTTTGTTGAGCCCACAATAATGCCGGTGATGACCAGCATCACCCCCACTGTGGTGACAGAACCAAATACCCTTTCGAGAGGCGTTTTAAAAATAATTCCTATGAGCGCCGTAGGAATAGACCCAACGACGACCATCAATGCAAGGGAGGCATGGGGTTTGAGTCTGAATCGGTGATCTGCTCCCGGTGCAGCGATCTCCCATATCTCCTCTACCATTTTTTTGAGGTCGGAACGGAAATAGATGCAGACGGCCAACAGGGTCCCCAAGTGCAGGGAGACGTCCAGCAGGAGTTCAGGCTCCTTGAACCCGAGCAGGTTCTTGAAGATTACCAGATGGCCTGAACTACTGACCGGCAGAAACTCGGCAAGACCCTGGATAATGCCTAAGAATATGGTTTCCATATTGGTCATGGGAGGGCCTCCTAATGGGTTGATGTTTCATAATTACCAGACGCCGCCCGGATCAACCCAGACAGCGATTCATTTCTTTTGCCAGGATGCCCACATTCGGCTCTTTCAGGATGGTGAGGTGATTACCCGGAACCAGAAACGATTTAACATCTTTGCTGGTTCTGGCCCAGGCATTCTGCGGATCAGGTATGAATCCCTCTTCCAGGTCAGTTCCGTTGAAGAGCCGGATTGGGCAGCCGGGGGGCGTATGCATCCGATATTGTTTTTCTGCTTGGGTGTTGAGCCTGTATACGTGGTCCCGGTTGGCCAAGGGGCCGTGCGAGAGATGGAGTGAGAACAGGCTGTCAATTTCTCCCTTTTTGACCTTGAGGCGATATTTGAGATTGTTGCGGGCATATAGAAGCCATTGACGGGGACCCATCTTGAACAGGCCCAATAAACGGCCGGCGTAATAACGCATCTGGCCGAAATCGCTCCTCGGAAAGGGTGTTTCGATCAGGATCAGCATGGCCACGCGACGTTGCATCTTCCTTAGCTGTATGGCCATCTCCGCTGCAACGATTCCCCCGTAGCACCACCCCACAAGATAATAAGGTCCTTCGGGTTGAAAGGAAACCATCTGCTGAACATAGTATGCGGCCATTTCCTCAACGCGGGTATGGGCCTTATCTTTTTCCTTCAGGCCCAATGACTGGAAACCGAAGCAGGGCTGGTTGTGACCCAGGAGACTGATCAGGTGCATATAACCCAGCACGTCACCTGGCGTGGAGTGGATAAAATAAAGATAGGGTTTGGTGCCGTGGGGCTGCAGTTCCACCAGAGATGACCAGTCCCTGTCCTCGGATGAAGGCCGTGCCGTACTGACCACTTCCGCTAACGCTTCGATGGTGGGGTTTTGAATGAATTGCTCAGGGGTCAGCCAGAGGCCTCCCTTGTTCACCCGGTCAATGATCTCGATGCTTAAGAGAGAGTGTCCTCCCAGGTCAAAGAAATTCTCATTTATCCCCACCTGTTCAAGGCCAAATACCCGGCACCAGATTTCCGCCAGGATGGTCTCAATGGGGTTTCGGGGTCCTTTGAATTCCTGGTCATGATCAAAGGAGGTGGATTCCGGATCGGGAAGGGCCCTTGTATCCACCTTGCCGCTGGCCGTAACCGGCAGTTTTTCAAGATTGACGAATGAATGGGGGATCATGTAATCGGGCAGCACAGGTTGAAGCTGGTGACGAAGCCGGCCTGCGTCAGGGACGGCGGTCTCGTGGGGCACAATGTAGGCGATGAGTTTCAGGGTTCCGGCGCGCTCTTCGCGAGCCACCACAGCGGATTCCTTGATTTCCGGAAAGCGATTGAGCGCGGATTCAATTTCGGCCAATTCGACCCGGAACCCGCGCACTTTGACCTGGCGGTCTACCCGCCCTAAAAATTCGATGTCGCCATGGGTTAAAAAGCGCGCCATATCGCCCGTTTTGTACAAGCGTGCATCCGGTTCCCTGGAGAACGGATCGGGGATGAATTTTTCCGCTGTCAACTCGGGGCGGTTCAGATATCCCCGGGCCAGGGCCGCGCCGCCCATATGGAGTTCACCGGATACCCCGTCCGGTACGAGGCCGCCATGATCATCCAGGATAAAGGCCGTCAGGTGTGGGAAGGGATGTCCGATGGGGACCTTGCCGTCCGAGGGGTCTGTCATCTTGAGGCCGGATAAATCACAGACCGTGGCCACGACTGTGGTCTCGGTGGGTCCGTACGTGTTCATGAGCCGTATGTTGCCTTCCGTGGCGTTTCGCCATACCGCGAGCCTGTCCGGGAGAGCTTCTTCGCCGCCAATAATCAGGAGTCTGACGGTCGGCGGAAGCATCAAGCCACCCGATTCCAGGGCCGATGTGAGCTGATGCCAGAAGGCAGTGGGCAGGTCAAGGACGGTCAGTTCATTGTCGTGACACGCCTGGACAAAGGCAGGCATGGAGCGGATCATCCCATGGGAACGGAGAATAAGGGTAGCGCCGGTGGTGAGGGCTGAGAAGATTTCTTCCACACTGGCGTCAAAACTAGGCGATGCAAACTGGAGGATGCGGTCATTTGATCCGATCTGGTATTCCTGGACGGCGGAGTCTACAAAGGCAGATAAAGCGTGGTGTTCTATGAGTACCCCTTTGGGCTGACCGGTTGAGCCGGAGGTGTAGATGGCATAGGCCAGGTTCGTTTCGCGTGCCCCGCTGGACGGATTTTCCACGCTTTCCTGACGGATCTCCTCCCAATCACTGTCCAGGGAAACGATTTGAACGTTATCCTTCAGCATGTCCGTGCCTGATAGTTCCTCGATTTTTTGAATGCTGTTGCTGTCGGTCAGAACTGCGGGCGCCCGGGTGTCACTGAGTATGAAAGCAATACGTTCGGCAGGGTAATTGGGATCTATGGGGACGTAGGCGGCGCCGGCCTTGAGGATGCCCATAATCCCCTTGATGAGGTCCGGCGAACGTTCCATAAGGATGCCCACGAAGGTTTCAGACCCAGCGCCATGTTTCCGAAGGAAGCGGGCCACCCTATTGGCATCCTGGTTGAGATCCCGGTACGAGATCTGCCGGTCTTCTCCCTTTTTCCCATTTGGCTGAACCAGGGCAATGGCATCAGGCCTCTTCACTGCCTGTTCCTCGAAAAGCTGGTGTACGCATACGTCCGGCCCAGGCCGGTAATGAACGGCCCCGCTCCATTGGGACAGTATCACTTGTCTTTGTTCTTCGGCGAGAATCGAGAGGTCGGAAATTGGGCGGGACGGATCGTTGGTGGCACTGATGAACAGGTTCCGGAGACACGTCAACATCTGCTTGATGCTGGACTCGTCAAAAAGGTCGGTGCTGTAGTCGAGCGTCATTTTTATTTGGGGTTTAATTTCAGTTCCGCTCTCATATAGCCAGAGGGTAAGATCGAAATTGGATCGAAAGGTTTCAAGCGCCATTGGCGCGCAGGTCATTCCCGGTAGATCCAGGGGAGGAAGCGGCATATTTTGAAGCACCATCAGGACCTGAAACAGGGGGGTCCGGGAGAGGTTCCGTTCGGGCTTTACCTCATCTAAAAGTTTTTCGAACGGCAGGTCCTGGTGAGAATAGGCACTGAGAGAGGTTTCGCGGACCCGTGCCAGGAGCGTCTCAAAAGAGGGGTTGTCTGAGAGATCGGTACGCATGACCAAGGTGTTGATGAAAAAGCCTACCAGTCCCTCGATTTCGGCTCTGTTGCGGTTGGCGATAAAGGTCCCGACACTGATATCTCCCTGATGCGTGTAACGGTAGAGGAGGGTTTTCAGGCCGGCCAACATCAGCATGAACAGGGTTACCCCCTTTTTTATGGTCAGGGATTTCATGGCACCGCACAGGTCTTTGTTTAAGATGAGAGACTGGCTGGCCCCCCGGTAGCTTTGAATTGCCGGCCGGGGCCGGTCCGTGGGGAGATCGAGGCCCTCCGGCGCCCCTTGTAACTGATGTTTCCAGTAATTGACCTGGGGCCGGATCAGCTCGCTCTCCATCCACTTCCGCTGCCATCTGGCAAAATCCGTATATTGAACCTGCAGCCCGGGCAGGTCTGGCGACCGGCCGGACGAGTAGCCGTCATAAAGGGCCATGAATTCGCGGAAGATCACGCCCATGGACCACCCATCCGAGACGATATGATGTACGGTCAGCATCAGAACGTGATCGTTCTGCCCTAAGTGCATGAGGAGAACACGCAGCAGGGGGCCTTTGGCCAGGTCGAAACCCCGGTGGCATTCCTGGTTGCAGAGGGCCTGGGCCTCGGCTTCACGTCCTGATTCCGGAATGTGCCTCAAATCGATGATTTCAGGCGTAAAGGGCTGTGGGGGTTCAATGATCTGCACCGGATGGCCGTCGCGCTTTTTGAAAATCGTGCGGAGCCCCTGATGCCGATTGATGATCGCCTCAAAGGCCTTCGCCATCGCTGTTTCATCCAGAGGGCCTCTGAGCCTGTACGCCAGAGGGATGTTGTAAGCGGGCGTGCCCGGCTCCAACTGGTCCAGATACCACTGCCTCAACTGGGAAAAAGAGAGGGGCCCATGGCCACGATCATCAACATGCACGATCGGGGGAAGGCGGGTCGATTGCACCTGGTGTCCCGAGCCGTCTAAAAAGCGAACCAGGGCTTCAACGGTGGGGGCCTTGAAAATGGCGCTGACAGGGAGGTCCACTTTGAAAGACTCCCGTATTCTTGAAACGACCTGGGTGGCTACGAGGGAATGACCCCCCAACTCGAAAAAACTATCCCCCAGGCCGATCGGCTCGGTGTGGAGAACCTCGGCGAAAAACCGGGCCAGTTTCTTTTCAACAGGTGTTTGCGGTTCGCGATAGTCATGGCCTCCGGCCATGAGCTGGTTGGAACGGTCGGGCGCGGGCAGGGCAGAGCGGTCAGTCTTTCCGTTGGGGGTCATCGGTATCCGGTCCAAAGCAACAAAAATGGAGGGGACCATGTAGTCGGGTAGAGATTTCTGAAGTGATTCTCGAATTTGCGGTGCTGAAACCGCCCGCCCCTTGTAACATACCAAATAGGCCACAAGGCGTTTAACCCCCGGAATATCTTCGAGCACCAGAACCACAGCCTCACGGATGGCCGGATGTTTACGGAGTTGTGATTCAATCTCGCCTAACTCGACCCTGAAGCCATGGAATTTTACCTGAAAATCGGCCCGTCCAATAAACTCCATATTGCCGTCCGGCATGATGCGGGCCAAATCCCCGGTTCTGTAAAGTCTGGCCCCATTTTTACCTGAAAAGGGGTCCGGGATAAAACCCTCAGCCGTCAGATCGGGGCGATTCAGGTATCCGTCGGCCACGCCGACGCCACCAATATAGAGTTCTCCGGAAGACCCGGCAGGAACCTGCTGCTTCGCTTCATCTAACAGGTAAATCTGCATGTTCTGGACGGGCCTGCCGATGGGTGTGTTCTCGTGAAGTTCATTTTTAGGAGAAATGGTGTACAGGGTGGCACACACAGTTGCTTCGGTGGGTCCATATCCATTGATGATGTGGAGGTCAGGGATCGCATGGTCGATGGTATTCAGGAGCCTTTCCGGAATGGCTTCTACGCCCACCAGGAGGCGGCGCAACATGCTTTTTCCCGGAAGTTCCCGCAGCGAGACATCCAGATCGGCCACCATGAAGGGCGGCAGGTAGGCACTGGTGATCTTCTCTTGATAGAGCCACTCCATCAGGGCCGGAGCATCCGCACGCACAGATTCCGGGACTATGGTCAACGCAGCCCCTTCCATAAGCGGGGAAAATATCTCGTAGACGGACACGTCAAAATTAAGACTGGTCCACCAACTGCAAATGTCTCCCGGGCCTAAGGGCTGGCGATTCTGGAAATCGGCCAACAGGTTCATAACCCCCCTGTGATGGCAGCAGACACCCTTTGGTTTTCCTGTGGATCCGGAGGTGAAGATCACATAGGCGAGCGATGCCGGTCCTTGACCCGAATCCGAATCATCGCTCTTTTCCTCAGAGATTCGGCGCCAGTCGGAATCCATGCAGACGATTTGAGCCTTGGTTTGGGGGAGCATTTTCTTGAGGTGTGAGAGGGTAAGGATCACCGGAGAGTCGCTGTCTTTCATCATGTGCCGGAGGCGTTCTTCAGGATAGGCTGGATCCATGGGGATGTAGGTGCAACCGTTTTTCAAGATCCCTAAGATCCCGGTAATGACGTCAGGAGACCTCTCAACAAAAAGACCGATAAAGGTTCCCGGCCCGGGGCCGAGATTTTCAAGATAGTGGGCTAACTGGTTGGCTTTCTGATTAAGTTCTCCGTAGGTTAGACGTTCACCTTCAAAGGCCACGGCCACGGCTTCAGGGTGCTTCCGAGCCTGATATTCAAAGCGTTGCTGGATGCAAATGTCAGGGAAAGGCGCCTCGGCCAAGTCAGAATTAGAGGATTGGGAATTCAAAGGCTCCCTTTCTTCCGGCTTCATTGCCGAAAATGGCTATTGAACGTCTAAAAAGAACTTGAGTAATACTCAATATATGATACATTCAGCATATTTGGCAATTTATAAATTTAATATCATGCGCAAACGATTTCAGTTTATCTTTAGCAGATTTAGTGAAAAAATGTAATGAGCGGAGGTAATAAACTGAAAAATGGAGACGGGGAAGCGTAATTGGGAAAAATTCGGAAAGGAAGACCCCTATTACTGGGTTACAACTGATTCTAAATATAAAGACGGCGGTTTCACTGAAGATGTTCGAAAGGATTTCTTTGAAAACGCTGATAAATACCTTGATTCCCTATTCAAGGTGATCCGAACACATTTGGACGTAACGTTCAGTCCCGAACGGGCGTTTGATTTCGGCTGTGGTGTGGGGAGGATAACGATTCCCCTGGCGAGGCGCTGCAGGTTTGTGTTTGGTGTTGATGTTGCTGAATCGATGATCGCAGAGGCCCGAAAAAACTGTAAGGAACAGTCATTAGACAACGCTCAGTTTTCCACACAGATAAACAGCCTGTCCCCGGAAGTGGAACCCTTCGATTTTATCCATTCAATCTATGTGTTGCAACATCTCAGAGTCAAACAGGGTTTGCATACGGTTGCACAATTGATTGACCTGCTGAAGGACAATGGGACAGGGATGCTCCATCTTACATATCATTCCCATAAGACCCTGAAAAAAAAGGTTATGTACTGGCTATGTGTCCATGTACCGTTATTCAACGGACTTAACAACATGAGGAAAGGAAAACCGTTTTTCGCTCCCATGTATGAGATGAATGACTACCCCCTGAACAGACTTTTCCGGATTTTCAGGCAGAAACAGTGCGACCACCTGTATATCCGCTACACAAGAGACAGCTCCTACGATGGTGTGATGCTCTTTTTCCAGAAAAAAAGTGAGACCTCCGGCGACTTCATATCATTGGGGGATGTGCCCTGACGCCCTTGTGAAAGTTCGGTTGGAACAGATGTGTATCTCATAATTACAACTATGAACCCTCTTTCAAAAATATACGAAGGCCTAAAACAGATCATTTTACAATTATTCCTGATTGTTTTGGTCACATCCATGGCGTACGCCGATTTTAGCCTTATGTTAGGCTCCTTTAAGAATAAAGACAATGCCCTGAAATATATCACTGCGCAGCCCAAAAGCCCGCTTAAATGGGGATGTAACGTCTTTCTTGAAGAGGTTCAGATTCCTGACAAAGGGCGATGGTACCGGGTTTGTTTAGGGCCTTTTGTAGATAAAGAAGCCGCCTTGGCGTATAAGGAGACCCTGCGTTTGAAAGGTTTTGCCGGTGATGTGGTTCTTGTTAAGACTGCTTCAGAGGCTCAATCCGCCATCCCTTTACCCCCGGCTGCCGCCCCCTCGCCCCCCGCTCCCCCCCTGAAACCAGCCTCGGAAAAGAGTGAACTGGAGAGCAGTTTAACGGAATCCGTTCATTCGGAAAAGAAACTTATCCCTGATATCCTGGGTAGGGAGGTTACGGAATTTGCACCCGGTGATCCGGGCAGTGGCGAGACCAGCACAGCCGATAAAGTCCTGGATTATGAGGGCGGCCCTGTCACGGACCCGGCCGTCGTAGCCACTTTGGCGGAAGGGGAAAAGGAGGGACCGTGGGCTGAACCCACTGATGGCGCACTCGCCATAACTTTGGAGAAGGCAACCCTCGTTTCGCTTGAGAACAACTGGGCGTTTCGGGTGGAGCGGTTCAGCCCCGATATTCAGCGGACCTATGAGGAGAGTGAGCGGGCGGCATTCGATCCTGTTGTGTGGGCTGAAGGAGGATGGAAGCGGGAAAGGGATGGACTTGATAGTGTAACCAAAGGACCGGTATTTTCAACGGGTGTTTCCGAGTTTCTCCCGACCGGCACCTGGCTGGACCTGGACTTCGGGACCACACAAGAGCAAGAGACGATTGTCACCAAACCTGATGAAGAATACGAAACGAATTTGAGCCTCACGGTAACTCAGGCCCTGCTGAGAGGGAGGGGTCTTGACGTCAATCTTGCAAGCCTGCGCCAGGCCAGAATCGATACGCGTGCATCCGAGTACCAGTTACGCGGTCTGGCCCAATCGCTTCTCGCAGAGGTGGAAAATGCATACTGGGATTACACCTTGGCCAAAGAAGAAGTTAAAATATATGAAGCATCCGTTGAGCTGGGTACGAAGTTGGTAAATGAAACCATAGAGCGGATTAAACTGGGACAGCTCGCAAAATCTGAAGTATTCTATGGTGAGGCGGAAACAGCAAAGCGCCGGCAGGACCTTATTGATGCTCAGAGCTTCCGGGCCAATGCCCGGCTGCGATTCCTGCGATTGCTCAACCCGCCGGGCGAGAATTTCTGGCAGCGAAAGGTGGTGTTGTTGACCCCGCCCGAGAGGCTGGTACCCCAAATAGAGGACGTAAGTCAGCATATACAGGTTGCGATCCTCATGCGACCGGATCTGAACCAGGCCCGATTGGCTGTTCATAGAAATGAACTGGAGGTGGTCAAGACGAAAAATGGTTTGCTCCCCAAACTGGATTTTTTTGTGAGCTTGGGAAGGACCGGCTATGCGTCTTCTTTCGGGGATTCGGTGAGCGATTTTAGTAAGGGAGAGGGGGGGCTTGATGTTTATGCTGGGCTCCGATTTGAATTCCCGATTGTCAACCGGGCGCCAAAGGCGCTATACAAGCGGTCAACCCTGGCGTTAGAGCAGCAAGACCAGGCACTGGAAAATATGGCACAATTGGCCGCGCAAGATGTTCTTTCCGCCTACATTGAAATCGCCCGTTCCAGCAAACAGATCACTGCATCAAGTGCTACTGTCAAATACCAGAAAAAAAAATTATGGGCAGAGGTCGAAAGATACCGCTTCGGAAAATCAACCATGTTCAGAGTATCTCAGACGGAGAGGGATCTGGTTGAAAGCCAGGTCGATGCCGTGCGGGCAG
>JABGPV010000157.1 GCA_018644785.1 Deltaproteobacteria bacterium
CTTCCTGAACTTCCTGATGCAGCCTTATAAAATAAAGTGCCCCGGATGTTTTTCGACCCTCATAGGTACCAGACGGGATAACAAGGTGTGTGTTGAGATCGTAATTCTCGACAATTTCCTGTTTATAGTCGTCATCGGCCACCAACCCCCACGCCAAGTCCCAGTCCATGTTACAGCCGAACAAAAGGGCCTCGATCAGGGCGGCGCCCAGGCTGTGTCCGGTTTCATCGCAGGCATAAACCGCACCGCACGAACACATCCCCACAGGCATCTCACCGGGCTTTCGGGTGGGCAGTTCCTTTGGCTTTTCAACGGGCAGACCACAAAAAGGGCATTGGGCCCTTTGGACCGGTTCTCTTCCAAAAAATTTTTGATCAAGCATTTTTATGGGTGTTCCAATAGGGTTATGGGTGAAGGCAGGTTGAAACTTCGGGTATCTTCATCGTACTCAAAATCGACAATTTCCAGGCCCCATCGGGAAGATTTGAATTCGATAACCCAATTCCGGTACGATGGGCCGGCAAATTCACAACTGATATTGCCGCTGCGCGCATCCATTTGCATCAGCCTGGCGACAATTTCCCCTTGAAAAATGTCGGTGATATGGAACTTGTCATCATCGTCAAGTTCCAGTTTCAACGTGGGTGGGGCTTGATGATCCATCATTTTGCCGGTCCCGGAAGGTCCAGGGTCATGCACTGGTTTTCTGATCCGCACGATTTGGTTGAAATCCTGGGTTGGTTGCCGCCTGGGCCCACGCCAAGGGCATAATTGGTGGCGCTGGCCACTTTCTCCAGCGTATATGCCGAACATTTGGGGCAGGAAAGATCTGCTTTTTCATCCGAGCCCATAAAAAGCTTTTCAAAAATTTCACCGCATTCAGCGCATCTGAATTCATAAATAGGCATTGTTTTGCTCCTTGTGTATATCGTATAAGAGAGGAATATAGTCATAACCACAGCCAAAGTCAAACAACCATGATCCTTTCCTTTCATCCCTGTTTTACGGCCGACCACCAGATTATTCTGGGGGACCGCTCTCTCAATGAAGAGGACCGCCGACTGATTCGCAGCGCCCATGCGGTCATTTTACACCAAGGACGGGCCGATGGGGTGTTTCATGAGTGTCAAAATGCTGGGACGCCCACGTTTCCCAACTATGAAATGCGCCATGCATATCCCGGCAAGGTGGGGCAAAGTCGTTTGTTCCATGCATTTCAACTTCCCCATCCCAGGACCTTTCGCTGGAGAAAGGTGGATCTGTTTAAGAAAGTGCCGAGGCCACCCCATGAATTCCCCTTTGTGATCAAGGACGATGGAAGCCACGAAGCCGAAGGGGTTTTTGTGGTAACCGGCCCGAAATCCCTGGAAGCGGCATTGGGTTTTCTGGCTTTGAAGGAGGGTGGCGAAAGCAACGGCTTTGTAACCCAGGATTTTGTGGCCTCCGGCGGAAATGTCCTGCGAGCGGTCATTATGGGGAGCCGGATTCTAACCTACTGGAAACGCCCTGTTAAACCGGGGCAGGTCATTACCACCATCAGCAAAGGCGCCCGCATAGACCATGACTGGGAGCCGGCCCTTCAGGAAAAAGGAAAGGTGCAGGCGCAGGTTCTGGCCAGGCGCACGGGGATTGATCTGGCCGCTGTGGATTTTGTATTCCCCCTTTCGAAAGAGGATCCCGAACCGCTTTTTCTAGAGATCAATTACTTTTTTGGAAGACGGGGGCTGGGCGGCATGGATGCCTACTACCGGCTGCTCTTCAGAGCCATTCGAGACTGGTTAAAAGGGATAGGCTTAGACCCTGAGACCGTTGAGCTTGTTTGAACGGCCACGGGTTAACATTTTTCTTAGTTCTTGAAGGAATGAACTGGCGCGGGTATGCGGCCCCCGCATTGAACAAATGCGCTGGATGCGCCGGATGCGCGTATGGGCATGATGGGAGAGGCCCCGAAGAGTCCGCCCCAGTGTACCCACTCCCCTGGTTTTTTCCCAGGGACCGGGATCAGCCGGGTGGCTGTGGTTTTTTGGTTGATGACGCCGATGGCCATTTCATCCGCAATGAGGGCGCTGATGGTATCGGCATCCGTATCCCCGGGGATGCAGACCATATCCAACCCCACGGAACACACAGAAGTCATGGCCTCCAGTTTTTCAATGGAAAGGGTGCCTTCCGCCGCAGCATTGGCCAGGGCGCTGTCTTCGGCAACGGGAATAAAGGCGCCGCTCATTCCCCCAACGGAAGAGGAGGCGAAAAGCCCGCCTTTTTTGACGGCATCGTTCAACATGGCCACTGCGGCGGTGCTGCCCGGTGCGCCGATTTTCTCAATACCCATGGCCTGCAGGATTTCACCCACGGAATCCCCCACCTTTGGGGTGGGCGCCAGTGAAAGGTCGATGCCGCCAAAGGCCGCACCAACGCCGCGCGCCACCTCCCTGCCGAGAAGTTCGCCCACCCGGGTAACCCTGAAAGCGGTTTGTTTGATTTCGCTTGCCAGCATCTGCAAATCCAGATCCGGGTTAGCAGCCCGCAACCGTTCAATGGCCCGCTTCACCACTCCCGGACCGGAGATACCCACATTGATCACAGCTTCCCCCTGTCCGAAACCGAGATAAGCGCCCGCCATAAAGGGGTTGTCTTCAGGCATGTTGGCGAAAACGCAAAGCTTGGCGCAGGCGAATCCGCCCTGGTTTGAACTTTTCTCCGCGGCACGTTTGATGATCCGCCCCAATTGCAGGATCGCATCCATATTGATGCCGGCCTTGGATGTGGCCACGTTGATGGAGGCGCAAATCCGATCCGTCTGGGAAAGGACCTGGGGCAAGCTTTCCATGAGTCGGGCTTCGGAAGGGGTGGTTCCTTTCTGGACCAGGGCCGTGAAACCGCCCAGTAGGTCCACCCCCACGGACTCCGCAGCATGGTCCAGGGCGTGGGCCAATTGCAGGTATCCCGCTTCATCGGTGTGTCCCCCAATGGCGCCGATGGGCGAGATGGCCAGGCGTTTGTTGACCACCGGGATGCCGTAACGGTCCGAGATGCGCTCGCAGACCGGTACCAGGGGACCGGCGACACGTTTAATTTTGTCAATGAGGTTTTCACAAAACCTTGAAACATCGGAAGAGACGCAGTCGGTGATGTTAATGCCGAGGGTGACGGTGCGCACGTCCAGATTCTCCTCCTGGAACATGCGGACGGTAGAGAGGATGTCTTCTTTTCTGTTCATGACGGCATTTCCGTATGACGTTTGGGCATGGGGATTCGATTTGTGGCGTCAAAAATGTCAGAGTGCATCAGGGTTACCTTGACCTGTCTGTCGGCCAGAAGCGCTGTGAGCTCAAGGCGAACCCCTTTGACGTCCACATCAGGGGGGACTGTGAGATCACCAATGATGGTAAAACGGTCTTCTTTGAGTGGGCCTTGGGCATCGGTTCGACAGGCAAGACTTTCCACATTGATTTCATACTTTGCCAGACAGGTGGTAACCATGGAAAAATTACCCGGCACATCAATTCCCGCCATTGCCAGAACAAAAGGCGCCCCGTATCCGGCAGGCGGAATCGACGCATCACGGCGCGGCAGGACGCTGATGGCCGGTGTGCCGGCATCATCAATTTTTTCCAGTCCCACGCGAACGTCCTGGGCGGTGACCCCGGTCTCGAATGTGGCCATGAGGGTGATGACAAAGTAGCCCAGGCGGACATTCTGATCCAGTACTTCGATATTCCCGCCAAGGCGTGTAATGGCGCCGGTGAACCGACCCACCAGGCCCACCCGGTCTTCACAGATGACCGTAATGGCATAACGGGTTGTATTTTTCAAAGATGTTGCCTCCCGAAACCCTTATTTTTCTTCATAACCTATTCCCATTGGTCATGGATGTCAATAAACAGGGCGTTATTATCACCTGTTTCAATCCTTGATTTTTCAGGCGCCATAGGGGAGAATACGGCCTCGGCGGTCCTTCTTTAAAAAGAATGGAGAAAAGACCATGGCCCAATGGAATGCGGAAGAACTACTGGCGTTATCGGGAGAATACTGGCACACCTGTACCCTTCACTCAGGTGTCAAACTGGGAATTTTTTCGGAGATTGACGAGGACCGGGTGAGCGCCGGTGAACTGGCAGAGAAAATCGGTGTTGACAGAAGAGGTGTGACCGCGCTGCTGGACGCGCTTTCAGCCATGGGGCTTCTGGTAAAAACCGGGTCCCGATACGCCAACACGCCTGAAGGTCGCAATTTTCTGGTCAGGCACTCGCCCCATTACATCGGCTATATGATCATGCACCACCATCATTTGGTGGAACCTTGGTCTCGGCTGGATGAGGCCGTCAAGTCAGGACAATCCGTTTCCCGGGAGGTGGTCCATGACGACGAAAGCCGGGAGAGTTTTCTCATGGGCATGTTCAACCTGGCCATGGCCATTGCGCCGGGGGTTTCCCGGGAGATTGATCTTCAGGGGAAAAAGAGTTTCCTGGACCTGGGCGGGGGCCCCGGCACCTATGCCATTCATTTCTGTCTGGCCAATCCGGGGTTGAATGCCACCGTGGCAGACCTTCCCGCTACCCGCCCCTTTGCGGAAAAAACCATTGCGCGGTTTGATCTTTCCCACCGGATTGGTTTCCTGCCCTGCGACTATTTAAATGAAGCGATTGAAGGCGCCTATGATGTGGCGTGGCTTTCCCATATCCTGCACGGAGAAGGACCTGACGAATGTGAAATGATTTTACAAAAAGCGGTGTCGGCTCTGGTTGAGGGCGGGAGCCTTTTCGTTCACGATTTCATTTTGAACAACACCTCCGACGGTCCGCTCTTTCCGGCTCTTTTTTACCTGAACATGTTAATCAACACCCAAAAGGGTCGGTCTTATACCGAGAGCCGGATTCACGAGATGATGAAGAAGGCGGGATTGCACCAAATTGAGCGGCTCCCCTTTAAAGGCCCCACAGATTCGGGCATCATGGTGGGAACAAAATAGAAATTTTGTACCTGGTTTTCTGTCACAAAAAACAAGAAGTTCATTGACTGAAAAACCTAAAACTTTAAACTTAAAACTGCGGCTTGCCGCTTTAACCTTTGGTGACGTCTTCTTTGGAAAAGTCCCGGCCGGAAATACCGCCCCGCTTTTCAAACATCTCAATCCAGCCCAGTACCCGTTCCTCCCCATAGACGGCCTTCCAGCCCGCCACCAGCATGTCCACGGGGATATCCGCATAGATCCCATGTTCAGCAACGTATTCCATGAACTGCTTATGCTCCAGATTAAACGGGTGAAATATGGAATCCTCCCGGCCGTTGAATTCGAGAGGCGCTACGTTGTGCCGTGCGCACAGTTCCCGATTAAAGGCCGGCGTGGCCTTCACCCATTTATCTTCCAGAAAAAATTCAACATAACCGTGGTATACAAATAGATCACTTCCCAGGTATTCCAGAAGTTGCCGCGTGGCCAGATGGTTTTTCACATCTGCAAAACCGATCCTGGAGGGAATTTGACAGGCCCTTCCAAGAGCGCAGAGCAACGAGGCTTTACAAACGCAGTATCCCCGGCCGCTCTTCAAAACGTTGCTGGCACGATAGTGCTCCGGGAGATAGAAGGGATAGTAAGGATCGTACCAGATGCCATCTCTCACGGCGTAATACAGCTTCACAGCCTTATCCACGGGGTCCTTGCTGCCGTTGATGGTTTTTTCACCATGGGCCCTTACGGCCGGGTGATCGCTGTCAATGATGTCGGTGGGGTTCAAGTACCGGGGATCCATTTTTTGCATGTTCATTCACTCCTTGTTTAAAAAAACATATGACCGTACTGAAAAGCCAATTTATTCCTTGACGTATAGTTACGATGTAGCTATGTTGTAATCATATTTAATCGTTCGCTATCCATGACTGCTTTTAAATTATCATTCATATCAGCAGTTTTCTGTCCATTAAAATTCCCAGGGGAATTGTCGGAAAGTCTAACAAAATGCCGGTTGAAAAGAAATTAAAAAAAGAAGATAAAGCCTCTCCGACCAAAAGCAGGGGAAAAGTCAAGCTGGAGATCTATGGCGAGGAGATGGTTGAGAAGATCGTTAAATTGAGCGGAAACAGCGGGCGGGTTTATCTACCGCCGGACTGGGTAGGGTGCCGCGTAAAAATTGTCAGAGTGGATTAAGGGACTTGTTTCATGGATGATGTGGAAAACAACTTGCTGATCAGAAAAATTAAACCCGAAGATGCGCCGGAGATTACAGCCATTCAGGCGGCCATCACCAACCCCTCGACTGTTATCGATTTCAGGCATATCATTGAAGAGAAGGTTCAAGAAAACGAAGATGTGAGCTTTTCAGCCGAATTGGACGGTAAAGTTGTGGGATACATGATCAGCTATGTTGTTTTCGGAGGATTCGGTCTTCAAAAGAGCGCCTGGATTGCCACCCTGGGTGTGGATCCCAAATATATGGGCCAGGGTATCGGCCGTTTGCTGGCGGAAAAGCTGTTGTCGGTTTACCGCGAAAAGGGGATCGATTATATCTTTACGACTGTCCGGTGGGACTCTGTTGATCTTTTGTCTTTTTTCAAAACGCTCGGATTCGATCGGAGCGATTTTATTCATCTCACAAAGAAGTTAGAGTCATAGCACCCGTTATTCCCAGTCTACCCGGTAGGTTTTTACGGGGTTATGAATTCCTTTAACCTGAATATCCCCCATCTCTTTTGCGGCCCTCGCGTCATCCAGCAGGCTGAGCGTTCGCCGGCTGATCAAAATTTCCCCCGGGTTTGCCAGATTTTCCAACCGTGACGCCACATTGACCTGGTTGCCGATGATGGTATAGTCCCTGTGCATATCCGACCCCACATTGCCAACCGTCACATAACCGGTGTTGATCCCGATACCCACGCCCAGTTCATGATCGTAGTGGTTCCACTCCTGTTTCAGCCGGTTCACGGTTTGCTGCATCTGAACGGCCATTCGGACCGCACGCTCCGCATGATCTTCCATGGGGACGGGATCTCCAAAAAAAACCAGAAGACCATCCCCGAGTATTTTATTCAGGGTCCCGTCATATTGGTGTACAATCTCGATCATCACAGAAAAGTAATGGCTTAGCAGCTGAAACAATTCTTCCGGTTCCAGACTGTCCGTCAAGGTTGAAAACCCCCGAATATCGGTGAAAACAATGGTCATAAATTTTCGCTGAGGTTCAGTTCCCAGCGCTCCGTCATTGGCCAGGATGGTTTTCACAAGGTTCGGGGAGAGGTAGCGACGCAGTTGATCGTGCCGTTTCAGTTCAAGGAGCTGTTCACTGACTTTTTTCTCCAATCCCTGGTTGAGGTGGATCAAATCAGCCTTGGCTTTTTCCAGTTCAGCGGTTCGCTCTTCCACCTTGACTTCCAGTTCCCGATTGGCCATATCCAGCCGGTCCCTGGTTTTCCGCAGTTCCTGATTGGCCTTTTCCAGTTTCACGTTTGTCTGGTTTTTGTCCTTGATGGTTTCACGAAGCTGATCAATAATTTCAGTTATTTCACGTCCCGTATCCAGTTTCTTCTTATTCAATCTGAGCGCTTCGGAAATGCGGTGGCCAATGGACATTCGATCAAATGCCACATCCAGGATGCAGTAAGGCGCTTTAAAAAATACGCCTTCCCTCAGAACTTCCAGGCCATCAATTGAAAAGGTCCGGGTGATCAGGATGGCTTTTCGGAAATCCTGAGCCATTCCTTCCGGGTCCGCATGCGGTTCTTTGTACTTTCCCAAATAGAGGCTTTTGCCGTTAAGCGTTTCAGGTTCCAGCAGGACCTCTTTCCCCACAACAATGCGCTCGCCGGTGGCGGAGTCTCGAAGGCTCATGCGACCATCCGCAACCCGCACATCCAACCGGCTGTCGGCAAACTCAGGGTCTTTATTAAACACCACCACAGGATCGTAGGGGGAAAGAGGCTGCTTGATTCGGGCCGGGGGAAGATTCCAGATGGTTGGAATGGAGGATAGAATGCCCCTCATAAAGGCGTCCCCAATATAATCCACATCCGGGTCAAAATCATCGTGGAAGGTGATCTTCAAAAGCGTTTTGATCTTTCTTGAAGAGGGATCATAACTGGGCGGGTGTATAATTTCGATGTCCTTGGTGTCATTGAAATTCTTGTTAAAAAAAGGAAGTCTTTTGTAGCCGTCAACAGGCGATGCAAAAACCCTTACAAAGTAATGGAACCGACCCCACGAACGCTGTTGAGCGGAAGAAAGACCGCAATTGAAAAAGAAATCCGCCTCCCCCAGCAGTTTCTTGGCCCGCCGGAACACCCGGTTGAAATTATCATAGGTGGTCCACTGGTCTTCATTGAGGAAAAAGCTTTCAACTGACGGATACCCATCCGGTCTGGGAAGCCTCTTGAACAGATTATGTCCGCTGCCCAGGCGACTTTTCACATAGGCGTCAATGATTTTAAGATTTCTGTTGCTGATGCAATCGGGTTGTGTCATGGGCGATTCACCATATTTTTTGGTTTCAGCATACCCCATATTTTGAAAATCTGGCAAGGCTGTTTATGGGATTTTGGAAATAGGCGGTTTTTTTCAATGCCCTTCCGTTGAAATCCGTACAATGAATTGCTATAAAAACGAAGGCTTGGTGAATTCTTGCTCCATATCAGAATGACTCAGTTTCATATCCGTAACGGATGTGGAAAACCGTGAAATGGGTCACACTAGAAGATAAAGACATCGGCAGGAAGCTGGGGAAGGATTGACTTGTTCCGGTTCATTTATTCCTTGACAAAACGCAAAGGAAGCACGATAATCGCGTTTTTTCGGGACGTGGCGCAGCCTGGAAGCGCACCTGAATGGGGTTCAGGGGGTCCGGAGTTCAAATCTCCGCGTCCCGACCATGAAGATTGACCAAAGAGCAGATCGGCAATTGGCCGTTCTGCTCTTTTTTTTGGTTTTGAGGGCGGTGCGGGGGACATCTATGATTTTATGCACCGCTATTCCTTTTGAAATTGGCTGTGTATTGATGCTGAATTAGATCCTTGAAACACATATTTGCATGGATGCCCCCATATCTCTCCCCGAATAAAAAGCATACCACCTACTTCGTGCAACAAGTTATACTAAGCTGTGAAACCAATATCAAAAATTGCGTGACAGGCGGGGCAGATAAAAAGCCATTTGGTGACACCGCCCTCCCTTCTAAACATCGAGTGAAAACCATCTTCGTACCCACACAACGGACAAACCTTAAACTCGTCTTCCATCTCAACATTTTTAATTTCGTAAGCCATAAGATACTCCCTGTCAAAAATTTGATTTAATGAGCACAAGTATAAACCCTGAATCGTTAAAATAATATCATTTTTTCAGCAATTTTGTGTCCTCCGAATTTCTTCCTGATGAAAACTGAAGAGGATGTCCCTGTTCGGGGGTAGAGAAAGCATGAGGGAAAAAGTTGTTCGTGGATTATTTGCTGCCCGCATGATATGCTTTTATCCTAATTGAGGACTGCCCCCAATGAAGATCCCTGAAATTCCAAAAGAAATGTCCCATTACATTAGCCGCAAAGACAGAGGTGTTCGGAAAACCCTGCTGATGGGTGTTTTCTGGCGCATCTTGGTCATTGAAGCCATACTGCTCATCGGAACGCTTCTCTATGAGGCGGTATCCGGAGATGCAGGTGTTTCCCATCTTCTCTGGTACGCCCTTCGGATCTTGGGATTGGTCGGTATTATCATCCTTTTCATGATGGTTACCCTTCAGCGCTTTCTCAGAAAAAAAATCATCACCCCGTTGGAAGCCATTGCAAAAGCCAATGAACAGTTTCAGAAAAACGATTCCGGGGTTGAGGATATCGATTTGCCTGAGGAAACGCCAAGGGAGATCAAGGGGATTGTATCCACTCGCAGGCAAATGCTCGACACCATTCTGAAAGTGTCGGAAGAGCGGCTTCATTTGGCCGATTTTATCCGGGACACCTTTGGTCGCTACCTCTCCAGGAAAGTGGTTGACGAAATCATCGAGAAACCCGCCGGGCGGAAAATTGGCGGTCGCCGTGAAACCGTTACGGTTCTCATGTCGGACCTTCGGGGCTTCACCAGTATGATGGAAGAACGGGATGCTGAGGAGGTGGTTTTGTTGCTCAATCAATACCTGGGGCGCATGTCGGAGATTATTCTCGGCTATGATGGGACGATCGATGAATTTATCGGAGACGGTATCCTTGCCGTCTTCGGCGTGCCTGAAAAACAGTTGGATGATGCGGCGCGAGCCGTGGCCTGTGCCCTGAGCATGCAGAACGCCCTGCAGCAACTCAATGATGAAATAATATCTGAAGGCTACCCTGTCCTTGAAATGGGGATCGCCGTGAATACCGGATCGGCCATTGTGGGAAACATCGGTTCAAGGGCGAGGACAAAATACGGCATTGTGGGTGTTGTGGTTAACAGGGCGGCTCGAATTGAGTCGAATGCCGTGGGAGGAGATGTTCTCATGGGAGAAGAAACCTATCGGCTGGTGAGCGGTTCCGTTACAACCGACCCTCCCCGTTCGGTCATGATGAAGGGCTTGAAAACGCCTCTTGTTTACTACGCGATCACCGCCATCAGCGATCCCTACAATGTGGCCCTGAATCGCCGAACTGAGAGCAAAAAAGGCGTGGAAATCCATCTTCCTTTTCACTACTGGAAGGTGGATGGCAAAAATATCGTGGGCGACCCTTTGCGTGGCGAAACATCCATATTCAGGGAGAACCTGATTACTGCCGCCATCAGTCCGCCTCTTGAACCGATGACCGATATCAAATTGATATTCGATTTCTGTCAGGAAGCCCACTGCTTTGAAGACATCTACGCTAAAGTAATGCCTGTTGGAGAAGACGGTCAAAAATCGGTCACGCATCATCTAAGGATTACGTCCATGAATCAAGAAGACAAGGATATTATAAATAGGTGGATAGAGGAAGTATCCTGAGAACTTAATTGATGGGGATTTCCACGATAGAAGGAGGAACTCATGGCAGTCTATGATTTTGATATGGGCATTATCGGCGGTGGCTCCGGAGGGCTAACCGTTTCGGCGGGGGCGGCACAGTTTGGCGCCAAAACCCTTCTCGTGGAAAAAGAGAAAGAATTGGGGGGAGACTGTCTTCATTTTGGTTGCGTTCCCAGTAAAACCCTGATCAGATCAGCCCATGTCTACCATTTTATGAGAAACTCAAAGGCATATGGCCTTCCCGCGGTTGACCTGCCGCCGGTGGATTACAAGGAGGTAAGAAAAAGAATACAATCGGTGATCAGCACCATTCAGAAACACGATTCCGAAGAAAGATTTTGCTCTTTGGGTGCAAAGGTGGAATTTGGCAGCCCAACATTCTCCGACGAACACACCATCCGGTTAAACGGAAACACCTCTTCCGCCAAGAACTGGGTCATCGCCACGGGTTCATCGCCCGGCATTCCTCCCATTGAGGGTCTGGATAAGACCCCATTTATCACCAATAAGGAAATCTTCTCACTGGATCACCTGCCCCAATCCATGATTATTCTGGGCGCCGGCCCCATCGCCATGGAGATGGCCCAGTCTTTCAGCCGCTTGGGAACACACGTTATGGTCATCCAGAGAAGTGGCCAGATTCTGAGTAAAGAAGACAAGGACATGGCTGATGAGGTCATGGGGGTTTTAAGCTCCGAGGGCGTCGTATTTCACTTAAACGCAGCCATAATCCGTACAAAAGACAAAGGCTCTGAAAAAGAGGTATTGATCAAAGATAAAAATGGAAAAGAAGTAAATCTGAGGGCTGAGAAAATATTAGTGGCCATGGGAAGGGCGCCGAACCTGGAGGGCCTGGGGCTCAATGATATCGGTGTCGAATTTGACGGAAAAGGCCTGAAAGCAGACGACAGGCTGCGGACAAGTCAAAAACACATCTATGCTGCGGGCGATGTGACAGGCGCATATCAATTTACACACGCCGCCGGGTATGAAGGCGGCATTGTGATCAGCAACGCTATTTTTCGTCTTCCCAGAAAGGCCAACTACACATTTCTCCCGTGGTGTACTTATACGGATCCTGAACTGGCCAGCATCGGAATGAATGAGAAAGCCGCCCAGGCTGCGGGAATTGGATATTCCGTCTGGACGGAAGCGTTCAAGGACAATGACAGAAGTCTTGCAGAGGGTGAAAGGGTCGGAAAGATAAAGATGATTTTAAATGAAAAGGAATTATTAAAAGTTGAAAGATTAAGTAAAGATATTGATTCCTTTTGTTTAGATGTACAGAAAGCTCCTGTTGTTTCTGGGGCTTCTGGAAATACTTATG
>JABGPV010000158.1 GCA_018644785.1 Deltaproteobacteria bacterium
ACCGGAAATGGAACCCCTTGCAATTTTAACCCTCACTTTCGGGGCGATCTCCACAGTGACCACATCATCGGTGAGCCCGGTGACCAGTCCATGAAGGCCTCCGCTGCTCACAATACGATCCCCTTTTTTAATGGCGGAAAGCAGTTGTTTATGCGCTTTGGCCTTTTTCTGTTGCGGCCTGATCAGCAGAAAATAAAAAATTGCGAACATCAAAATAAGGGGCAAAAAAGCACCGAAACCACCGCCTGCGCCTTCACCGCCGCCCGACCCACCCAATGCATAAGCTAAAGAATTCATCCTTGAACCTCCTTATTAATCGATCCTGTTTTGTTTTAACTCGTAAAATTCCGAATAAAAATGGTCAAAATTATTGTCTTTAATAGCAGATCGCATGCGTGACATCAAGCTGCAATAGTACGAAATATTATGTATCGAATTGAGCCGGTATGCCAGAATTTCTTTTGCCATAAAAAGATGTCTCAAATAGGCTCGGGAATAATTCACACATGTATAACAATTGCAGCGTTCATCAATGGGTCTATCGTCTTCCGCATACCGTGCATTCTTGATGTTCAGCCTGCCGATGGTTGTAAAAAGCGTACCGTTTCTGGCATTGCGGGTGGGCATGACGCAATCGAACATGTCAACGCCGCGCCGAACCGCTTCAACAAGGTCTTCAGGCTTGCCAACGCCCATCAAATAAACCGGGGCGTTTACCGGAAGAAAGTCAATGACATCATCGATGACCCGCTGCCGGGTAACGGCGTCCTCTCCCACGGAGAGCCCCCCCAGCGAATAGCCATCAAAGTTCATGGCAACCAGTTCAGTGGCGCTCTTCTCCCTCAAATCCTTGTACATGCCCCCCTGTACAATGCCGAACAGGGCCTGATCTTCTCTCTTTCTGTGATCCATGCATCGCCGCGCCCAAAGACTGGTCAACCCGACGGATTTCAGGACATAATCATAATCAGCCGGGTAAGGCGTACATTCATCAAAAGCCATGACAATATCCGCCCCCAGGGCTTCCTGAATATCGATGGCTTCTTCCGGGCCAATGAGGTGTTTCGATCCATCTATGTGAGATTGGAACACCACTCCCCTTTCAGAAATTTCCCGCAGTCGTGCAAGGCTGTATACCTGAAAACCGCCGCTGTCCGTAAGGATTGCACCTTTCCAGTTCATAAACCGATGCAGCCCCCCCAGACGACGAATCAGATGAGCCCCTGGCCTCAGATAGAGGTGGTAGGTATTGGCCAGTATGATGGCCGCTCCAGCATCTGTCAGGTCTTCAGGTGAAAGGGCCTTCACGGACCCCTGGGTTCCCACCGGCATAAAAACCGGCGTTTCGAAGCTTCCGTGAGGGGTCTTGATGATGCCTGCCCTGGCCCGACAATCTCCGGCGCTATGGGTTACTTTAAACTCCAAATTGAATCCAGATAGCTTTCAGCCGTTTCACAGGATCAGCATGGCATCGCCATAACTGTAAAACCGGTATTGCTGTTCAACGGCCCAGGCGTAAGCCTTTTTTATCAAGTCAAATCCGGCGAAGGCCGATACCAGGAAAAGCAGGGAGCTTCTGGGCAGATGAAAATTCGTGATCAGTCCATCCACAACATGAAAATCAAAGCCTGGCGTAATCAGAAGCTCGGTTTTTCCGCCACCGGCACGAACCCCTTTTTCCAAGGTCCATGCGGTTTCCAGAGCACGGACCACGGTCGTTCCAACAGCAAAAACCTTTCCACCACGCTCTTTGGTTTCGTTAATCAGTCTCGCGGTATGGGGCTCAATAAAATACTGTTCTTCCTCTAAATGGTGTCGTCTGATGTCCTCCGTTTCCACAGGCCTGAATGTGCCATACCCCACGTGGAGCGTCAACGGCACCATCCGAACACCCTTTGCTCTGATGGCAGAAATAAGATCATCGGTAAAATGTAATCCGGCTGTGGGGGCTGCAACCGCGCCTGCCTGTTCTGCATAGACCGTCTGGTATCGCTCCCTATCAAGTATATCCAGCGAAACGTCTTCGGATCGCTTGATATAAGGGGGCAGGGGAAGATGCCCCTTTTCCGCAAGGAGACCTTCTATCCCTTTTTCACCCCCGGTAAAAGATATCCTTGTCAGACCCCGGTCAAGAACCTCCTGTATTTCTCCGGAGACCGTCCCGTCAAAAAAAATACGGTTTCCCGGTTTGGGCCGTCTGGAAGACTTCAGGAGGCACAATCTGGGTTCGCCGCTGCGGTTGTCCCCGTTGAAATGCTCCAGAACAAGAACTTCAACTTTACCCCCGCTCTCCTTGCGGCCAAAAATCCTCGCGGGAACCACCCGGGTATTGTTCACCACCAGAAGATCCTGGGGACCAAGAAAGGACGGCAATTCAAAAAAACGGCGATCCGAAAGAGAACCTGCTGAACGGTCCACCCTGAGCAGCTTGGAATGATCCCGTTTGTCAGCCGGAAACTGTGCGATGCGGTTTTCAGGCAGATGGTAGTTATAATGTTCTGTTTTCAGCATTGGGAACACATTAAAGCGCGTAAAGTATACAAATTCAATTTTTAAGTCAAACGGTTTTATCCTTGATGTGAAAAGGTACGGAATATTCAAACAGTAAAGGCGTTCAGGATTCGCCTTCATTGAAAATCGTCAATCCTGCAAAATTATTATTGGCCCTAAGGGCGGGAAAAATAAGTGATGAGAAGCCCGATTCCCATTGCCAGAAAGCCCATTAATCGAAGATGCGCGTTGGGCATTTCAAGAAGATTTGCGACCCAATGCTTCATTTTTTCCGGGAAGGCAAAATAGGGTAGCCCTTCAACAATTAGAACCAGGCCCAGCAAACAAAATAGTGTTTTCATTAGAATCGGGTAGTCCTCTAAAAAGTCCCGCTATCCTAACCCTCCTCCGTGCTCATGTCAACTTGTGATGACCCGCAGTTACACATATTGCTTGATATAAAGAAAGGGATCAGTTAGTTATGTTCCAACAATGAATTCATCCAGAACAGGGACCCATTAAAAGAGATCCGAAATATGTTTATGACTGCCAGAAGGAATCACCCGCATGAAAAATAGAATCGATGGAATACTCAAAAAAACCCTTTCCCGCTGTTTTGAGCAGGGCGAACTCAAGGAGACGACATTTCCGGATTATGTTATCGAAGTGCCCAATAATTCCGAACATGGTCATTTTGCCACCAATTTGCCCATGACCCTGGCATCGGGCCAAAAAAGAAACCCCCGGGAAATTGCATCGATTATTTTAAAAAACCTGAAGGATGAGGCGCATTTTTTTGAAAAGACGGAAATCGCGGGACCCGGATTTATCAATTTTACGATCCGGGCAGAAGAGTGGTGCCATATCCTGGATCAGATTCTTCAACTCCATAAGGATTACGGCCGCAGCGAGATGGGATGTGACGAAAAAATCCTGTTGGAGTTCGTCAGCGCCAATCCTACGGGACCCCTTCATCTCGGTCACGGCCGGGGCGCTGCTCTTGGCGATACCCTCTGCCGGATTCTCTCCTTTTGCGGGCATCAGGTCGTTCGAGAATTTTACATTAATGACGCGGGATTACAGATCAAGATCCTGGGGGAATCCATTTGGGCGCGCCTGAAGCAGAAGGAGGACCCGGGCTTCGTTTTCCCTGAAAACGGATATCATGGCGCATACATCCTGGATCTGGCTGACACCATCTCGGAAAAAACCGATTTAGACCCGGAAGATCCCGATAAAGCCATAGACCTCCTCGCCAAAACCGGGAGTGAGATCATGCTGAAGGAAATTCAGCAGGTATTGAATCGCTTCAGGGTAAATTTTGATGTCTGGTCCTGCGAGAGCGATCTCTTCGCTTCGGGATCGCTTGAAAGGGCTTTGGAGTCCATACGGAACCGGGGACATCTGTATGAGCATGAGGGCGCTCTTTGGATCAAAACGTCTGAATTTGGGGACGACAAAGACCGCGTTATCCGAAAAAGCGATGGCCAATTCACCTATTTTGCCTCGGATATCGCTTATCACCTGGAGAAACACCGTAGGGGTTTTACCAAAGCCATCAACATTTGGGGTGCTGATCATCATGGATATGTTCCTCGCGTAAAAGCTGCCCTCATAAGTCACGCTATTCCCGAAGAATGGCTCTCCGTCCTCTTGATACAACTGGTAAAATTGTGGCAGGATGGGCAGGAACTCCGCATGAGCAAGCGGGCCGGGAGTTTTGTAACGCTTCAGGAACTCCTCGATGAGGTGGGGGTTGATGCCGCACGTTTTGTGTTTCTCACCAAGAGCCACGATTCACCGCTGGATGTGGATATGGATCTTGTAAAAAAACAGGATAGCGAAAACCCCGTCTATTATGTTCAATACGCCCATGCCCGGATATGCAGCATTATTCGAAAGGCCGAATCGGAAGAGATTGCCGTACCGGAACGCCATGATGGGATTTCAGAACAACTTGTGCTGAAGGAGGAAATGGCCATTATCAGGACCATGTCGGAATTCCCGCCACTCCTGGAGGATATCTGCAAGACCCTGGAAGCCCATCGGTTGGCCTATTACCTGACGCACTTGGCAGCATCCTTTCATCGGTATTTCAACATGGGGTCAAAAAACGGTGCACTCAGAGTCGTCACCGAAGATAGAACCCTGACCCAGGCCCGGTTGATGCTGGTTTCAGGCGTCAAGATCATTATCGCAAACGGGTTGAGGCTGCTGGGTGTTAGTGCACCTGAAAAAATGTAAATAGTGCCCGAACGAAAACTGTCTTTTTCGCCAATCTCTGCGTCAGATCAAAATTTTAATCCTCGAAATACTAAATGTATTCCTGCGGTTAAAATTTTGATCTTCCTTTATCTTGAAAAAAAAATCCTAGTTTTCGTTCAGACCCTGAATAGAATGGCATGAAGGAAAAAAAAGAAAAGACGGAAAAAGAGAAAAAGGGTCTTCGCCTGGAACTTTCCCGCACGGCGCTCTTTTTTTGGGGCTTAGGCTTTTTGATCTTTCTGGGCTGGATCTTTACGCTTGGCGTTCTGGCAGGCCGGGGACTTTTGCCGAGCGGCGCAAAAACCCTGGCCGAGATCAAGAACCAAATTGTAAAACTTCAGGAAATGGTGGGCCCAAAAGACACTTCCGAATTGGATGAGATCCGGGCCATTCAAAAGGATTCCAATTTTGCGTTTTACGATGAACTTTCTTCGAAAAAAATGGCCGACTCCGCCAAAGTGGCTACGACGGCCGGATCGGAGGTCCCAATCGGGCAGGGGCCGCCGAATAAGGACCCCAAGCATAAAAATGCTGCCTCAGACCCTGTGAAAAAGTCTGATCTATCGTCACCTTCCACAGAACTTTATGTGGTTCAGGTGGCTTCCCTGGATCGAGAAAAACAGGCTTTAGATATGGTCAACCGATTGGTGAAAAAGGGATACCCCGCTTACCATTACAAAGTTTTTATCAAAGGACGGGGTTATTTCCGCGTACGATGCGGCACATTTGAAACCCGGGCGGAAGCCGTGAAAACACAGCAAAACCTGGCTGAAAAAGAACATCTGAAAGGTTTTGTTCAAAAGGTCAAGCGTCAGCAATGATTGTGGCGACGCTGTACAAGAAGGAATAGATTGTGGTATATGACGAACATGAATATCCGCTTGTGAGAAAGGCGGTTATTGAGGATGTTGAACCGATTCACGAAATCTTGAATGCATTTGCTGCACAGGGGCAACTGTTGCCCAGGTCTCTCAGTGATCTTTACGAGCATTTGCGCGCCTACCATGTCCTGGAAACGGTACCGGGTGAGCGCATTCAAGGGGTCTGCGGTTTGGGTATATGCTGGAAGGACCTGGCAGAAATCGAATCGCTGGCCATTGCTGAGGCGTTCCAGGGACTGGGGCTGGGCCGGAAGCTTGTGGACGCCTGCCTGCGTGAGGCTGCCGCGCTCGGTCTTAACAAGGTGTTTACATTGACCTACGTCCCTGAGTTTTTTGTTAAAAGAGGGTTTTATGAGGTTGACAAATCTTGTCTTCCCCACAAAATATGGGCTGACTGCCTGAAATGCCCTAAATTTCCTGATTGCGATGAAACGGCCCTGATGCTTCAACTATAATCGCACCTTGAAATCGGCGTAATTTGCCCCGGCCCCCTTATATTCGAGCATGGGCCGCCGGCCCTTGCTCGACTGACGTATGGAGGAAAAAATGTTTGGTATCGGCATGCCCGAATTAATCATCATTCTGGTGATCGCCCTGGTCGTTATCGGTCCCAAGAAGCTGCCCGATCTGGCCAAGTCCCTGGGGAAAGGCCTGTCTGAATTCAAGAAGGCAACCTCGGAAATCAAAGAAGGCTTGAATCTGGATGAGGACCTCAAAGAGACCCGTGAGGAGCTGGTCGATGCTGTCAGCGGTCTGGATAAGCCAGCGGATTCAAAGGAAACGGAGGCGGTTGAGGAAAAACCACCAAAATTTGAGGATTTTGACGAAATGCTGGATGATTACCACCAGGAAAAAGCCCCTTCTTCAACGGAGGCTGAAAAAGTTCCACCCTTAAAAGATGCAGAAGAAAAAGGCCAGCCCGATCCGGCCGTCGTAGCCACTTTGGCGGAGTCGGCAGCTCCCGTGGAGAAAGATCGAAATGGATAGGGAAGACAAACAACCGTTTATCGGTCATTTGGAGGAACTGCGGAAACGACTCGTCGCCTCCGCCATCGCGGTGGGGATTGGTTTCGCGGCGTCATACGCCTTTGCGGAAAGACTTTTCGGTCTGCTGGTGGCACCCCTCAAGGCAGTGATGCCCGAAGGAGATCATCTCATTTTCACCAACCTTCCTGAGATGTTTTTCACCTACTTAAAAGTTTCTCTCCTGGCGGGTGTCATGCTGGTGGCGCCATTCATTTTCTACCAGCTATGGATGTTTATCGCACCCGGGCTTTACAAAAAAGAAAAAAAATATGTGATTCCTTTCGTGGTGGCTTCCACCCTTTTGTTTGTGGGGGGGGCCCTTTTTGGTTATTTCGTTGTTTTTCCATTTGGTTTCAAATTCTTCGTCGGGTTTTCAAACGAATATGTAAAAGCGTTGCCCTCGGTAAAGCAGTATTTTTCTTTTGCCATCAAACTTCTTTTTGCTTTCGGGGTGGTTTTTGAGCTCCCTGTGGTTATTTTTTTCCTGGCCAAAATGGGCGTGGTGACGCCCCAGTTGCTCAGAAAAAAGCGCAAATACGCAATTCTGATGACGTTCGTTCTGGCGGCGATCCTCACCCCACCGGACGTTGTAACCCAATGCATGATGGCGGGTCCCCTGATCATTCTTTACGAAATCGGCATTCTGGTCGCACAGATTGCCTGGAAATCAAGAGAGAAAAAGAAAAAAGACGCAGAGGATGATGAGGAAAGTGAGGCGGCTGATGATCAGGAGGAAGCTAATAAATAGGGACCGCCCTGCTTCCGGAAACAGTCAGGAGTAGTGGCGTTTTCAAGGCTTCTCCATCGGCATCGAAACTGAAAGGTCCCGTCACACCGTCAAAAACCGGCACATCAAGCAGGGCTTGCCGTAAATTATCCCGTGTTTTAGGATCGTTTTCAGCAAGGATTGTTTTCAGTAGGCGAATGGTATCATAGCCGTTGGCCGCCAGGATTCCCGGAATTTCGCCAAAGTTATTTTTGTAATCAGTTACAAAATCCATGACTCTCGGATTTTCGGATTCCGTCACAAAACCTGAAGAAAAGAGAGCACCCTGAAGGTAATTCCTGGCCATTTCCAGCAATTTGGGAGAATGCCATAGCCTGGTGCCGATCAACCGAACACCCAGAACATCATGAAATGCCAGTTGCGGGGCAATCATGGCCACCCGTTGGTAGGTGTCGGGAATAAAAACCGCGTCAAAGTCGATCAGGGGGGGGGCTTCTTCGTTTCCGATGGTTTTTCTTTTGTTGTAAAGCCCCACCATCTTCTTTATCTGATCTGCAAAGTCCGTTACATTCGTGGGATAAGATTCCACAGCGGTGACACTGCCGCCCATTTCATCCAGTTTGTCCCAGAACAGGTTCATGCAAAAGCGTCCATAAGCGTTGTCCGGGTATAAAATACCGAAACGCTCCAACCCTAATTGGCCCATAGCCACCTGAAGAAGCGAATCGATTTCCTGTGCCGGGGTGAGGAAATTCCGGAATACCATGTCACCCGTTTTTACAATGTCCCTTCGCTGGGTCAAAGCGATCATTGGCACACCCAGTTCCTGGGCTTTTTCGGAAATGAAAGCAGCTGTTTTACTGGAAAGAGGGCCGATAACACCCACGACTTTCCGTGTGTTAACCAATGATTCAAGTTCATCCAGGGCTTTTTCCGGCTTTCCCGCCGTATCCCTGATAACGACCTCTATTTTTGTCCCATCCATGGGAGCGCTCACCATTCCCAATGTTATGCCATTGAGGACTTCCTGACCATAGGCGGCAAAGGGACCGCTTAGAGGGAGCAGACAGCCGATGCAGTTTTCACAGATGGCCATTTCCTTTTCGATCTGTGCCAGGATGTCTTCTCCCGTGGAAGCCCAATGGGGATTCCGGGTGGACTCCATGAGGGTTCGAACAGCTTTTTCTGCCTGACCCGGTTTATTTTGCAACAGGAAAACCAGGCTCATTTGATGATAGATTTCGGGCGGGTAGCGCTTCTCTCGTTCACTTTCAAGAAGACGCGCAAGGAGGCCCGGACTGCTGGTGACAATCAGGGTCTTCAGCTTTTCATCCAGCTCAATTTCTTTTTCCGGGTCATCCTTCCACGCTTTCTTGGCCTCGACCCAACAGAAGAACGCTTCTTCCGTTTTTCCCATTGCACAGAAATCTTTCCCCAATAGAACAAGGACATCTTTTTTCAGGAAGTGCTGTTGATACTGATCAAGCCAACGGATGGCGTTGTTGGCTGAGGCTTCATATTTTCCCAAGCCGTTGAGGATCACCGAAATCTGGTAGCGGACTTCGGGCATCCAGGTATAATCAGGATATTCCTTTGAGAGCTTTTCCAGGGAGGAGAGGGCCTTTTCCGGGTTTTTTAGCTTTAAATGGATTTCTGCCATGCGTTGGAGGGCCAGGGGGATCCGTTCGTCCTTCCGCACCCGTTTCAGAAAGACCTGGTAGCTGCTCAGCGCTTGCTGAAGGTCACCGCTTCGTTGGTATTTTTCAGCCATAACAAAAGGGTCCGAGCGGGTTTCCGTCACTTTGGGGGGAACGGGGCTTCTGGGCTGACAGGCAAATAAAAAAAGGGCCATCCCCACCAGCACGACAGGAACAGCCCTCTTTAAAAAGATAGAGCGAATGATCACTTCTTTACTTCCTCAAAATCAGCATCCACCACATCATCATCCTTGGGAGCATCCGCATCAGATTCCGGACCCGGTTCCCCCTGGGCCTGCGCCTGTTCCTGGTTCGCGTTGGCATAGATGGTTTCAGCAAGCTTATGGGATGCCTGGGTCAATTCTTCCGTGAGCCTCTTGATCTCTTCGGTATCTTCCCCTTCCAGGGATTTTTTCAAATTTTCGATGGTCTGCTCGATATTCGACTTGGTGTCGTCATCCAGCTTGTCTCCCACTTCCTTGACTGATTTTTCAGTGGAATAGATCAGTGAATCGGCCATATTCCGCGCATCGATGAGGTCGCGTTTTTTCTTATCTTCCTCAGCATGCAGCTCGGCATCTTTAACCAGATTTTCGATCTCTTCTTCGCTCAATCCGCTCGAAGCGGTGATTTTGATGGATTGTTCTTTGCCTGTTCCGAGATCTTTAGCGGAAACACTAACAATACCGTTTGCGTCGATATCAAAGGTCACTTCAATCTGAGGAACACCTCTGGGGGCGGGGGGGATTCCCACAAGCTGAAAACGTCCCAGGGTTTTGTTGTACGCGGCCATTTCCCGTTCCCCTTGAAGGACATGGATTTCCACTGCCGGCTGGCTGTCCGCCGCCGTGCTGAATGTCTGACTCTTTTTGGTGGGAATCGTTGTGTTTTTTTCGATCAGTTTGGTGAAAACACCTCCCAGGGTTTCAATTCCCAGAGACAGGGGCGTCACATCCAGAAGCAGAACATCTTTCACCTCGCCCTTCAACACACCGCCCTGAATGCCCGCGCCTACTGCGACCACTTCATCGGGATTTACCCCCTTGTTGGGCTCTTTGCCGAAGATTTCAGCAACTTTAGCCTGGACCTTGGGCATTCGTGTCATACCGCCCACCAGAATAACATCATTAATATCGCTGGCGGAAAGTCCTGCATCTTTCATGGCCATCTGACAGGGTCCCACCACTTTTTCAATGAGCTCGTCCACCAGCCCTTCCAGCTTGGCGCGGGTCAGTTTGATATTCAGATGCTTGGGGCCGCTTGCATCAGCCGTGATGAAAGGAAGGTTCACATCGGTTTCCATTGAGCCGGAAAGTTCTGTCTTGGCTTTTTCAGCACCCTCTTTCAATCGCTGAAGTGCCATTTTGTCACTCCGCAGGTCAATGCCCTGGTCCTTTTTGAATTCATCGGCCAGGTAGTCAATAATCCTGAGATCAAAATCTTCACCGCCCAGATGGGTATCGCCATTGGTGGACTTGACCTCGAAAACCCCTTCCCCGATTTCCAGAACAGAGATGTCGAAGGTGCCGCCCCCCAGATCAAAAACCGCAATCTTTCGATCACCCTTTTTTTCCATGCCAAAGGCCAAAGAAGCCGCGGTGGGCTCATTGATAATCCTCTCAACATTCAATCCCGCAATCCGTCCGGCGTCTTTTGTCGCCTGTCGCTGGCTGTCATTAAAATAGGCAGGAACAGTAATAACCGCGTCGGTCACTGTTTCTCCCAGGTAACTTTCAGCAGTTTCTTTCATCTTTTTAAGGATAATGGCGGATATTTCAGCAGGACTGTAATCTTTTCCCCGGATACTCAAATGGGCATCACCGTTGGACGCTTTGCTGATGGTGTAGGGGAGAACTTTAATGTCCTTGGTGACCTCCGGGGAGTCGTATTTTCTACCAATCAGTCGTTTAACCGCAAAAACCGTGTTTTCCGGATTGGTCACGGCCTGCCGTTTGGCGGTCTGACCCACCAATCTCTCTCCACCTTCGGTAAAACCCACAATAGAAGGTGTCGTCCGGCTTCCTTCGGCATTGGCGATCACAACGGGATCCCCGCCTTCCATCACAGCTACGCACGAATTGGTTGTCCCGAGATCAATTCCTATCGTTTTTCCCATTTACTTGTCTCCTAAGTCATTTCTATTTCTTGTTAGTGTCCGTCCACGAATGAGAAAATTTGTTCGAGTTCAAGGAAGGCGAAAATTGTAACCGCAGGAATACATGGAAGTATTTCGAGGATTACAATTTTTGTCTGACGCCGAAATCGGGCAAATTGGCCATTTGTGGATGGGCACTATTAAAAAATCCAAATCAAGGGGGCGAAACGGTTTCGACGGGGATAGTTGAAGCTTAGATTGCATACCGAGGTTCCGACTGCTCGTTAAACGGTTGGGTTGAAACACAAACGCAGACGATTACGCGTATGCTCTAGCCGCATAAATGGCTAGCGTCTTCCCAGTCTTTGACTGCGAGACTGGATGAAGGCGTCGACTAGCGGGCTAGCCGATCCCTTGAACCTGTGAAACGGTGAGGCGAAAATTAACACAGGTTAGTCTTTGGGCGGGCGTGCTCAGTTGCGACCCCGAAGGCGAAATTTTGATACTGGGCTACGTATGTAGAGGTCTAAGTGGAATATTTTCGGACGCGGGTTCGACTCCCGCCGCCTCCACCAACATTATTTCAAACAATATCAATAGGTTAAATCAACAAGGCGACCCCGAAATAGGCGATTGTGCCCAAAATTGTGCCTATTTTGTGTCTAAATCGGTTGCCTTTTTTCATTAGCGGCCTCCATATACTGTCTCTCAAAGGCGGAACCGTCTTGCCTTGTGAGGTTGGGGATATAGCGGCCATACGTTCTGTAGACCATGGAAGTGTCGACGTGCCCCAGGGTTCTGGCGACCCATTCCGGTGTTTCACCGGCCGCCAGCGCCCAGGATGCAAAGGTGTGTCGGGTTTCATACATACGTCGGTACCTAATGTCCGTTTTCTTCAAAACCCTTGCCCATACTTCCCTGAGCTTATCCTGAAGGATCGG
>JABGPV010000159.1 GCA_018644785.1 Deltaproteobacteria bacterium
GTTTTCCTCAAAAAGACGGAGCGAGTCGATGCTATGACTTTTCTTTATTTTATTGCACTAATGATTGTCAGTCTGATGGAACGCAATATCCGAAAAAATATGGCTGGGCAAGGGGTTGAAAAACTGCCCATTTTACCCAACGGCATGAATACCAAAAAACCAACCTGGAATAATCTCAACTATTTTTTTAAGAATGTTCATCTCAGCATGGTTGAAAAACAAGACCAAATCATTCAGACAGTTACAAAGGGTGTTACGCGATTACATGAAATCGTGCTGAAATTATTAGGTGTTCCGCCATCTGTGTACGCTGCAATCCAAGACCGATGGTGGCTTTTTAAGAATTTAGGTATACCTCAAAATCTTGGTTCCACATAATTCGGAAACCTATGCTCTAATCGTGCGAAATGTAAGTTTGGAGGTTTTTCGGGCTAAATAATCAGTGATCAGACCACTGATAATCCCTACCATAATTTCCGCGCCAATGGAGGCAATGGGAGAGGAAAGGGCCTTTACCGTTTTCTTTATTTTCATAATGATTTCCTCTTGCCGTAAGAAAAAACAGCGGTGATTTGCCAAAGGATTATCCTTTTGAATTAAATGCCCATTTCATCGGCCTATAAAAACGATAGTGCAACAAGGTTAAACCGGAAAAAGCGAGGGACGCTCCGATGTGAATCGGTTTGGACCCAGAAAAACCGCTTGCCGCCATTCCGCCCATTGCGCCGATCAACGCGTATTCCACCCACTTCCTTTTCTGTTTTTTTCTCATTGTAAATGTTTCTCCGTTTCAAACAAAATTCAATCTTCTTAGGGAACTGGAAGAAAATAATATACGCATATCGTGCAGAGCTTTTGTTCGTCATCAAGGCGTGATGGCAGGTGCATAGTGAGCTATGTGCCTGTTATCACAACGTAGAAGACGGGCAAAAGGGCAAACAGGATGCGTAGATTATTTTTTGGAAGTTCCCTTACCTGTATCAATCGCTTCTCTTAAAACATCGGATAAAGTCAGAAGCGATTAAAGATAGCTCTTCGACTTTCGATTAACCCATAGTTTTCCAAGAAAATAAATAGTTCGGTAAAATTTATCAAATCCATTGTCAATTACAGAAATATTATTCGCTGTTTCGAGAATCGCTGTTTCATTTTTGTATTTTGAACGTGTCATAAGTATCTCCTTTGCTACAGATGTTAAGCCGGCATTGTTAAGTTAGCCACGTCTAAGTAAGACAGATTAGGCTTTCTCTCTTGTCAAGTGCTAATTCCATATGGCATTGTTTTTTTTCTGATTCAGCAACCATGGCTGTTTCCCGTCAGCCCCTTCCCGATCCGCCACCACAACGTTGTTCCCGCCGTGGCTTTTCGCTTTGTATACGGCCTGATCCGCGGCTTCCATGACTTGGTGAATATCTTCCTCAACATTCTTTCCGCGAATAAAAAGGCTGACGCCTTTACTCTGACAATCGTACCGGGCTGATCTACTGCCATCTGCCGCATATTTATTCTTCGCATATCTTAAACCTCCCGTTCAATGTTTTGCGCTTAGCGATGTGTAAGCATCTCCTAACAGTTATATCGCTTCGAAACCATGTTAGATGCTACTAATTCAAAGCCCAAAAAAAACAGCCATACCCCTACGGCAAAGCTGCCCGGCTGATAATTCAGCGCCATGTTCAACACCATCGATCCTATGAGGGCTTTTGAAAATCCTCCTCCTGAAAAGAACCGTCCTGCTTCAGGGATGTCAACCGTTCCACGAACTCGCAGGAGAATTGTTCCGCTTGTTTAACGCACTTCTCCGAACTCCACGGCTCGCGTCGAAATTCTTCGAAACGTACCAGCCAGTTCTCACCGACCCGGGGGCAAGCCTGAATAAACGCCATAAAGTCCGTCATGCTGTCGAGGGTTTCAGCGCTGAGGACATGTTCCATCATACAGGCCTCTCCATCGGCGATATTCAAATCAATATTCAAGATATCGATCAAAAACCTTCGCAGAATCCTGTGCCTTCGGTCCATCTCACTCCCTACTTCAGCGCCCTTACCGGTCAGTTCCACATACTCGTACTTCTCGTAGTGAACAAGCCCCCGCTTGCTCAAATTCTTGAGCATGCTGGTCACCGAGGGCATTTTGACCTCCAGCCGTTTGGCGATATCCTTAACCCTGATCACTTTTTTTTCTTTATCCAGTTCGAAAATTGCTTCCAGATAATCTTCCATGACAGAGGTCAGGGGCTTTTCCGTCGATATGTTTGTCTTTGCCTTATCCATGGGGAACACCTTAATTAAGTTAGAAGCACCTAACAGATTTTGAGAACTCATAACATTCGAAAGAACTTGGTGTCAAGCTTTTTTCGAATAATTAAAATACGGAATTGCCTTGGTCAGATGTTGGAAAAATCAACCCACCATCGCCGGACCCGCAGCCATGATATGGATTTTTCATGGTAACCGGCCCGATCGACAGGCAAATTGGATGAGATCATTCAGTTTCTGTGTGGAAGCCTCTGTTTTCGTTACCGCCACATCCGGTGTTTTCTGATTAAGCTGAGCGTTATTATCCATTTACAAAACCTTTCCGAAAACCGATAATCCAAGGTGAGCGTCAAAGAGGATTGTGATGCTGCTTGAGGTTTCACTTTAATACGTTCTAATCAAAGATCAAATCTCAGAAAATGGAGAAGGCGATATGAAGCATGAAGAAGGGTTTTTGAACGAAAACAGTGATGAACATATCTACTATCAATGCTGGCTTCCCGAAGGTGATTTGAAAGCGGTGCTGCTGGTGGTTCACGGACTTGCCGAACACTGTGGTCGTTACATGAATGTGGTCGATCGGTTTGTCCCTTTGGGTTACGGGATATACGCATTTGATTTCCCGGGTCACGGGAAATCCCATGGCAAAAGAGTGTACGTGAACCGCTTTGAAGATTACACCCGAACCCTGTCCACTTTCCTTGAAAAAGTTCGAACCCTGCACCCTGAAGCGCCCCTCTTCCTGGTGGGACACAGCATGGGAAGTTTGGTGAGCGCCGTTTTCCTGACCCACCGTCAGAAAGATTTTGCAGGAGCAGTCCTTTCCGGCGCAGGGGCCGTCAAAGTGCCGGACAGCATTTCATCGGCCACCATACTGGCCGGAAAAGTGTTTTCGGTGGTAATGCCAAAAATCGGACTGATCGGCCTGGATGCGAACGGGGTGAGCCGTGATCCATCAGTCGTAAGGGCTTATGTGGAAGACCCCCTTGTCTACACTGGAAAGACAACGGCCCGACTGGCGGCGGAGATCCTCAAAGCCATGCAGCGTATTCCCCAGGAGGCGGCTCGGATTACCCTGCCGATTCTGCTGCTCCAGGGTGGCGCTGACAAGCTGGTGGACCCGGCGGGGGCGCAGATGCTTTTCGAAACGGTTCAGTCGCCTGACAAAACCCTTAAAATGTATGACGGGTTGTATCACGAGATATTCAACGAACCGGAACGGGATCAGGTCCTGGGCCATATGGAACAATGGCTGGAAAACCATATGCATTAAAGGAGGTTCCTTTGAAACACACATTTGACGCCATCATTGTAGGCTCGGGCGGCTCCGGTCTCTACGCAGCACTCGAAGTGAGCGGCCAGGCAAAAACCGCTGTCCTTTCCAAAGTGTACCCGGTCCGCAGCCACACGGGGGCAGCCCAGGGGGGCATCAGTGCGGCGCTTGGCAACGTGGAAGAAGACGAACCCCGATGGCACGCTTTTGACACGGTCAAGGGGGGTGATTACCTGGTGGACCAGCAGGCGGCCATGCTCATGGCCGAAGAAGCGGTGCAGGCGGTCTATGATCTTGAAAACCGGGGGCTCCCCTTCAACCGCACCCCGGACGGTCGCATCGATCAACGCCGGTTCGGGGGACACACCCGTAATTTCGGTGAGGCGCCCGTGCGCAGGGCCTGTTATGCGGCCGACCGCACCGGACACATGATCCTGCAAACTCTGTATCAGCAATGCATCAAGAACGGGGTCTCTTTTTATGACGAGTACCAGGTTCTGGACCTGGTGTTGAATGGCAAGCAATGCGCCGGTGTGGTGGCCCTTGAAGTGTCAACCGGAGAAATTCATATCTTTGGGGCCAAAACCGTACTGTTTGCCACGGGTGGGTTCGGCCGCATGTTCAAAATCACCTCCAATGCCTACGCCAACACGGGGGACGGCCCGGCTATCTGCGCCCGGCGGGGCATTCCCCTTCAGGACATGGAGTTTTTCCAGTTTCACCCCACCGGCATCAAAGGTTTGGGGATCCTCATCTCAGAAGCGGTCCGCGGTGAAGGGGGCATCTTAAGGAACAACCAGGAAGAGCAGTTCATGGCCCGGTACGCTCCAACACTCCTGGACCTGGCGCCCCGTGACATGGTGTCCCGGGCCATCATGACGGAAATCAGGGCCGGCGCAGGCATTCGCGGGGACCGCAAAATCGACGACTACGTGCACCTGGATGCCACACATCTGGGAAAAGAAACCCTTCAAAGCAAACTGCCGGACATTACCGATTTCTGTCAGACGTACCTGGGGATCGATCCCGCGGAAAGCGCCATCCCTGTTCTGCCCACGGCCCATTATGGCATGGGCGGCATTCCCACGGACGTTCACGGCAGGGTCGTGGCTGACAACCAAGGCACACGGATAGAAGGACTTTATGCGGTCGGCGAATGCGCGTGCGTATCCGTTCACGGTGCCAATCGCCTGGGCACCAACAGCCTGCTGGACCTGGTGGTCTTCGGACGGCGGGCGGGTCAGCACATGGCCGACTACGTAGGCCATGCGGACCCGGCGCCTGTTCCGGCCGATGCGGCTGATTTTGCTCAAAAGTGGATCAGCCGCCTGACGGAAAAGAAGGAAGGCCCCCATGGGGGCCGCATCCTGGATGAGATGCAAACCACCATGATGGAAAACATTGGCATCTACCGCAATGAAACAGATATGGCACGGTCCGTTAAAGAGATTGAAGACCTTCGGGACCAATACAGGTTGGTGCGGGCCCAGGACCGGGGCAGTTCTTTCAACACGGATCTACTGGAACTCATCGAACTGGGGAACCTGCTGGACTTGTCATGGGTCACGGCAATTTCAGCCCTCAACCGTCAGGAAAGCCGGGGGGCTCATTCAAGAGAAGATTATCCGGATCGCGATGATCCCAACTGGCTGAAGCATACCCTGGCTTTTTTAGAAAAAGGAGCTGTAAGACTCGCTTACAAGGATGTGGATGTTTCCATCTGGACCCCAAAACCCCGCCAATATTGAGGAAAATTTTATGGACATCACCCTCAGAATCAAACGGTTCAACCCAGAAACCGAGAATGAACCCCGTTACCAGGACTTTCTTGTGGAAGCGGAACCCAATGAGCGAATCCTGGATGCCCTCATACGCATCAAACGATTTCAGGACGGGACACTGGGGTTTCGAAAGAGCTGTGCCCACGGGGTCTGCGGATCAGACGCCATGCGCATCAACGGTAAAGATCGTCTCGCCTGCAAGACCCTGGTACGGGATGTGGCCCCGAAAGGGGAAGAAACCATTCTGATTGAACCACTTCGGCATCTTCCGGTTCAGCGGGACCTGATTGTAGACCAGGCGGGGTTTTTTAAACGCTACCGTTCGGTTAAACCTTTTCTCATCAACGAAGCGTCGCCTGAGGAACGTGAATGGCGGCAATCCCCGGAAGAACGGATGGCTTTTGACGATGCCACCAACTGCATTCTCTGTTCCGCCTGTTTTTCCGCCTGCCCTGTCCTGGAAGAGAACCCGGCATTTCTGGGACCTTCAGCGGTTATCCAGGCCTTTCGATTTCTGGCGGACAGCCGGGACCGAGGTTTCAAAGAACGTCTGCCGGCGCTCGATGCACGCGACGGCGTATGGCCCTGCCAAAATCACTTTGAATGCACCAGGGTCTGCCCCCGCTCCATCAAAATTACCAAAAGAATCAACGAAACCAAAAGGATGATTCAGGCACATCACAAATCAACCGGGCAGAATGCTTCACCTACCCCCAAACCGTAAAGAAAAAGGCGGCACGACCCCATGAAAAAATTTGTTTTCACCCCTAAACTGGGCTGGTCGGTCAGCCGGTACAACCTGTTTGAAACCTGCAAGCGTCAATATTATTACAACTACTACGCCAAATACCACCCCGAATACCCCGTCAAGAAAATCCTTGCGTTAAAAAAAATGACCTCCATTCCCCTGGAAGTCGGAAACATCGTTCACGACATCAACAAAACGCTCCTTGAAAGGCTCAAGATAACGGCAAAAGATATCGACAAGGCGCGTTTTTTTGATTATGCCAGAAAAACGACCCAGGCGTATGTTCAATCCAAAACCTTTCAGGAAGTTTATTACAGCCGCATGAAGTCCGTTGGCACCGAAAGGGTTTTCGAAAAGGTCCGAATCTCCCTTGAAAATTTTCTAAACAGTGACCGGCTGACCTGGTTGACTGATTTTGCAGTGCCCAAGAAAGATGAATGGCTCATTGAACCCCCCGGATACGGGGAAACCCGAATCGGAGGCATGAAGGCCTACTGCAAGGTGGATTTCCTGTTTCCGGTAAAGGATCGACTCTTTATCATGGATTGGAAAACCGGTAAGCCCGACCCCAAAAAACATCGCAAGCAAATGGTGGGGTATGCTGCCTGGGCCACCTATCATTTTGAAAAGGATCCCGCTAAAATTTCTCCCATCGTCGCCTACCTGCATCCTCATTACAAAGAAAACGATATCACCGTAAATTCCTCTGATATCGAGGCATTCGCCAGACAGATCAGAAAAGAAACAGCTCATATGAATAAATTCTGTCAGGACGTCCAGAAAAATATTCCCAAGGATAAAGCACTCTTTACCCTCAAAAAGAGCAGGCTCTGCGATTACTGTAACTTCAGGGCGCTCTGCGATTGAAAAGGGGATATCCGGGTTTGGTTCCAATGAATAGCGATCTAAAGCGGGTTTTAAATTACCTGAACAAAGAGAGAGGCTTTGACTTCTCCGGTTACCGCCCATCCATGGTCGAGCGCCGGATGGGGCAAAGATTGCCGCCCACAAAATGCACCGATATCCCTGAATACCTTGAATACCTGAAACAACACCCCCATGAGCTCGACAACCTCGTGGATGTACTGACCATCAATGTCAGCAGGTTTTTCCGAAACACCCTTGCCTTCGATTATATAGCCGACAAAATACTCCCGGCCATTGTCTCTGACAAGTTGAGCGGTCAAGATCCTTCCCTGCGGATCTGGTCGGCCGGTTGCGCAACCGGTGAAGAACCCTATTCCATGGCCATATTGATTCAGGAGCTTCAAAGAAAGGAAAAGCTCAAACTAAGCGTCAACATCTTTGCCACAGACATCGATGAAAGGGCCCTTAAAAGGGCAAAAAAAGCTATTTATCCCTATGCGAGCATCAAAAATATCAAGTACAGGCTGTTAAAACGATATTTTGAAGGCCAGGGGAAACGCTTCCAACTGAGCCAAAAAATACAAAAGATGGTGGCTTTTTCTCCCTATGATATTCTAGATAAAAGAAGTTATGCGCCCCCTGAAAGCGTGTTTGGCGAGTTTGACGTGACTTTCTGCAAAAACGTGCTAATATACTTTTCCCAAGAAAATCAGGGAATTATGTTTGAAAAGCTCCATCGGGCGCTTGCCAGGGGTGGCTATCTGGTGTTGGGAAGGGCAGAGATCCCCACAGAGAAATACAGGAACCGTTTTAGAAAGGTGAGTGAGTGTTGCCATATCTATCAGAAAAGATAAAACCCATACGGCATATATTTCTGTATTGCAATCACTGGGAGGAGTACTCATGGACATGCTGAACAAAATAAGTATCAAGAACAGAATGATGTTTTCATTCGCGTTTACACTTGTTCTTTTTATTCTTTTTGCTGGTTTTTCAATAATTCAAATGAATGCATTGGGAGAATTGACCTCTACATTGTATGAGCACCCACTCCAAGTCTCAAATGCCGCACTAAAAGCAAAGGCGGGCGTCATCAGGATGCACAGGGGCATGAAAGATGTGTCCATGTCCAAGACCGAGATAGAATTAGGCCTGGCTATCCAAGCAGTTGTAAATGAAGAAAAAATTGTTTACCAGAATCTTGATATCGTAAAAATGCAGATTTTGGGAAAAGAAGGTAAAAAACTGGTTCAAGAGACCATAGAGCTGTTTGCGGGTTGGAAGCCGATCCGGGTAGAGGTGGAACAGCTTGTTTTACAAGGGAAAAAAGAAGCTGCCAACCGTATAACCAGGGGGAAAGGGGCAGATTACGTCTTTAACCTGGAAAGACAAATGGTGGAACTGACCGCTTATGCCATAAACAAGGCCGACGGGTTCATGGGGAGTGCAAAAGAGGTACAACAACGGGTCTTGAGGAACACGGTCATCTTTGTTGGCCTGGTGTCTCTCTTGTCGTTTCTCATCGCCTATTTTTTCATAAAAAGCATTACTTCCAATGTGTCTGGTTTAGAGGGTACGATGTCTGAAATCACCACAACCGGCAACCTCCTCAAAGCAAAACTTACCGGAAATAACGAGATCACGGAGATGGCCCAACATTTCAATAGAGTGATCGATAGATTGCAGAGCCAGTTCTGGCTAAAGGGCGGCCAGACACAAATCAGTGAAGAGTTGTCCGGCGACATTTCGTATAACGACCTGCCTACCAAGAGCATCAATTTTATTTCGAGATATGTGGAGGCGTGTACCGGAGCCTTTTATATCTGTGACGACGAACGTTCTTTGTGTGAATTGAAAGCATCGTATGCCTTTGTTGAGGGTGAGCACTTTTCCAGCGAATTTGAATTTGGAGAAGGGATTGTAGGTCAAGTCGCTATTGAAAAAAAACCTATTCTCCTCAAAGGCATAACCAGAGAAGAGGCCATGGTGAACACCGGCACTGTCAGTGAGCCTCCCAAGAGCATCTACGCCGTGCCACTGCTTTACGATAATAAACCATACGGAATATTGGAGGTCGCCTCTTTTGAAGAGATAGCCTCGCATAAAATAGAGTTTCTAAACATTGCTGCCGATATCGTTTCCATTGCCCTTTACACCGCTACCCAGAAAAAGCAGATTGTGGAATTGCTGGAATTAACACAAAGAGACAAGGAAGAGTTAGGGGCCCAGTCAGAGGAACTACAGTCCCAGACCCAAGAACTCCAGCAACAATCAGAGGAGTTAACGGAACAGAATGTGGAATTGGAGGCTCAGAGAGAGCAGGTTGAAGAGGCCAACCGGCTCAAAAGCGAGTTTCTATCCAATATGAGCCACGAACTCCGGACCCCCCTCAACTCGGTCATGGCCCTTTCCCGGGTCCTCTTAATGCAAGCGAAAGATAAACTCTCTGAAGAAGAGCTGAATTATCTTGAGATCATCCAGCGGAACGGTCAAAACCTTCTGTCACTGATTAATAACATCCTTGATCTCTCTAAGATAGAGGCGGGACGGATGGACGTAACCCCGAAATCATTCTCGGTCACCTCAACCATTGAAACAATTATGGAAAGGTTAGAGCCTGTTGCGGAAGAAAAGGGGATCCATATGAACCAGGAGATCCCTGATAATCTCCCCCAGATTGAAAGCGATGAAATCAGGGTGCACCAGATCCTCCAGAACCTTATGGGGAATGCGCTCAAATTTACAGACCAGGGAAACGTGACGGTTTCATCCCGCAGTGATGGAAAAAAGGTTCATATCCGGGTTGCAGACACCGGGATCGGGATCTCAGCAAAGGACCTGCCTCACATATTTCAAGAATTCAGACAGGTTGACGGCACGTCATCCAGGTCCTATGAAGGAACAGGGCTTGGGCTGGCCATCGCCCACAGGGCCGCCGGGCTGTTGGGCGGAGAGCTGACAGTGCAAAGCACTCTCGGAAAGGGCTCCACATTTACGTTGATCCTGCCCGTGAAATGGACGGGTCTGATTCCCGTATCAGTACGCTTTGCCGTCACCGAACCCGTGAACAGGGACCTGTTAATCGGCGAAATACACAAAATAGACAGGCCCGCCCCTCGCAGAATATTATTGGTGGAAGACAATGAAGCCGCGGTGATCCAGGTCAAAACCATCCTTGAAAATGACGGGTATGTTGTGGATGTAGCCAATGGCGGCCAGGAGGCACTTGAGTATATGACGCAAGCCATCCCGAACGGCATCATCCTGGACCTGATGATGCCCCGGATGGATGGTTTTGAAGTACTGGAAAAGCTCCGCAGCAGTAACACAACGGCCATGATTCCGGTCCTGGTTCTGACGGCCAAGGATCTGACGCCCGGAGACCTTAAAAAGTTAACCGCCAATAACATTCAGCAGCTTATCCAAAAGGGGGACGTGGACCGGGAAGGGCTGTTGTTCAGGACCCGGTTGATGCTTGGAGGAGAATCAGCAATCCCGCTTTCAGCGGTAAAACCCACAACCAGCACCCCGCAACCTCCAACTCGAAAATCGAAACCCGCTGAAACGAAGAGGGTAGATGGGACTCCCACCATCCTGGTGGTTGAAGACAACCCGGACAACATGACAACCATAAAGGCCATTTTAAAAGGCGCCTATAACATACTGGAAACAACAGATGGAGAAGAAGGGTTCAATATGGCGCTTTCAGAGCCGCCCGACCTGATTCTTCTCGATATGCCCCTACCCAAGATGGCCGGTTTTACAGTGGTGAGAAAGCTTAAAGGGAGAAAGGACACCATGCATATCCCGGTTATTGCGCTCACTGCCCGTGCCATGAAGGGAGACAGGGAAAAGACCATTCAAGCAGGATGTGACGATTATGTTTCCAAGCCCGTTGATCCGGAAAAACTGATGGAAACAATTGAAAACCACCTGAGGAAATAGTCATGCCAAAATTATTGCTCATTGACGACAAACAAGACAACCTCATCACCCTGTCCGCCATATTAAAGAACCTCATGGCGGACTGTCATGTGTTGACCGCGCAATCAGGCCGGGAAGGGATTGAAAAAGCGAAGGCCGAATCACCTGATACCATTTTGCTGGATATCAAAATGCCGGAAATGGATGGGTATGAAGTATGCAACAGATTGAAGGAGATTGAACAAACAAAGCACATCCCTGTTATTATGATTTCGGCAATCAAGACAGAATCCGAAGACCTTATTAAGGGTCTTGAGACCGGCGCAGATGCCTTTCTGGCCAAACCCATTGATGAATATTTGCTGATTGCACAGGTCAAGACAGCGTTGCGAATCAAGAGAGCAGAAGATAAGTTGCGAAATCAAAAGGATCTGCTGGAAGAAATGGTGAAGGAGAGAACCCGGGCATTGCGAGAGAGCGAAGAAAAAATGAGGGCAATTCTAAGAGCTTCTCCTATTGGGATCGTTTTATCCATCAACAGAACGACAAATTGGGGCAACAAGGCTTTCTTCCAGATGCTTAATCATGACGAGGATTCTCTGATCGGGCAAGACGCAAGGGCTTTTTACCCCGATGACGAGGAATATGAACGGGCTGGCCGGGCGCTTTTCCCTTCTGTTACGGAATCCGGATCCAACGAAGTAGAAACACGATTGATGAGAAAAGATGGGACAGTCATTGATTGCTATCTCCGAGCATGTCCCCTAGACCCCCATGACCCCGTCAAAGGACATATCGTAACCGTAAACGACATCTCTGAGTCCAAACGTCTTGAAGCCCAGCTCCAGCAGGCCCAGAAGATGGAGGCCGTCGGCACTTTAGCAGGTGGCATCGCCCATGACTTCAACAACATCCTTGGAGGGATTATGGGGTATGCGGAGCTGGCAAAGATGAAGGCGCCTGAAGGCAGAAACGTCATTGCTTACCTGGATAAGATAATAAAATCAAGCGACCGGGCAGCAGATCTGATTAAACAGATCCTGACCCTAAGCCGCCGGCACAAACGGAAACAAAAGCCTGTACAGATCAGACATATTGCCAAAGAGGCCCTTAACTTGCTTAGAGCCACACTCCCCACAACCATTGAAATCCGAGAAAATCTGGCCAACGACTCAGGTGTTGTTAATGCAGATCCCACTCAGATGCATCAGGTGATTATGAATCTTGCCACCAACGCAGGCTATGCCATGCAG